>CAIOJS010000278.1 GCA_903858655.1 uncultured bacterium
ATACAAGTGATGAGTGCCGATACACTTATCATGAACGAAACTGTCATATACCCTTGGCCCACCTACGAACAGTTTAAGCAAGCCTTTGTTGACCTGCAAATAAAAGATGATGAACTGGCGCGTGCCGATAAAAATATTGCCGAAATAAAAAAGCGTATTCGATTGGATATTGGCGGCATGGATGCCTCAATGAATTTTAGGAATGCCATCGGTAATCACATTAATCAATTATATACCGCAGGGCAATATCCAGTAAACAATTTATTAAGTCCTGTTGCTTGGGCGCAGTTCATCAAAGCCTGGAAAGACGGTAAGTTTAAGAATAAAAAGCAAGAGGAATAAGCTTTCTATGAAAAAGCACCTCCTCTTAATTCTATTTCTTATTTTTGGTTTTCAAGCGTTTTCGCAGGAAAAAGCAAGTATTTACGGACATGTTACCAACGAGAAAATTGCGCCGTTGGAATATGTTAATGTAACAATTCAAGGAACAACGGTGGGTACGACTACAGACAAGAACGGAAATTATCAACTCGCTGTTCCTGCAAACCAAGATATAATTATTGCTTTTTCGTTTATCGGTTATCAGAAAGTTACACATACAATTAATTTGACGCCCGGCGAAAAGAAACAATTGAATCAGATAATAGTTTCTATTTCTACTCCTATTCCTATCTTTGAATTAATCGCGAAAGATGAACGAGCCATTATCACCCGCATTGATATCAAACAAGCAGATTTTATTCCATCTACGTCGGGAAGTGGCGTTGAAGAACTGGTGAAGAAAACCAGTCTGGGAGTTTATTCAAACAATGAACTCAGTTCTCAATATAGCGTTAGAGGTGGCAATTTTGATGAAAACTTGGTATATGTGAACGATGTGGAGATTTATCGCCCCTTGCTGCAGCGTTCGGGGCAACAGGAAGGTTTGAGTTTTGCGAATTCGGATTTAACATCCAGTGTTTTGTTTTCTTCAGGCGGATTTGATGCGAAATATGGCGACAAGATGTCGTCTGTTTTGGATATTCAATATAAAAGACCTAAAAAGTTGGCAGGTTCGGTGATGCTGAGTTTGCTGGGCGCTTCGGCGCATCTGGAAGCAGCGTCGAAGAATGAAAAGTTCACCTTTTTGTTTGGCATCCGTCAGAAATCGAACCAATATGTGTTGAACGCTTTGCAAACTAAAGGGCAATACAAACCCTCTTTTACCGATGTTCAGTTATATACCACCTATCAGATAAACAAAAAACTTGAAGTGAGTTTCTTGGGGAATTATGCCCGTAACAAATATTTGGTGATTCCCGAATCGCGGGAAACGCAGTTTGGCACCGTGCAGGAATCCTATGCTTTGAAGATATACTTTGAAGGAGAAGAGCTTGACAAAATCAACACCTATTTGGGTGCGCTTACCTTTACTTATAAGCCGATAGATAATTTGTTTATGAAATGGATTAGCTCGGCATACCAAACCCACGAAACGCAACGCTATGATATCAACGGGCAGTATTTAATCGGGCGCTTGGAAGCCGACTTCGGCAAGGCGGATTTTGGCAACATGAAAGAGATATTGGGCGTTGGCACCCATTTTCAACATGCGCGCGATGAGTTGTATGCCACCGTGATGAGTACGGAATTGAAAGGAGGATATACCAAAAAGAAAAGCTATCTGCAATTTGGATTAAAGTATCAACACGAAATCATTGAAGATAATCTGAAAGAATGGGAGATGATAGATTCATCGGGTTTCACCATTCCGCATCAACCGGATTCAGTTGGATACACCAATCCCGGGTTGCAGGGAGAAAATCCGATTCTCCTACAAGATGTGGTTAAACGTAAGAATTATCTGCAAAGCAATCGCGTCAACGCTTTTCTGCAAAACACGTGGACCTTTGATATAGACAGTGCCGAACTCGCCCTCACCGTTGGCGCAAGAGCTACGTATTGGGATTTGAATGGACAATTATGCGTTAGTCCACGTTTGACACTTGCGTATAAGCCGCATTGGAAACGCGACATAGTGTTCCGCTTTTCGAGCGGGATGTATTATCAGCCGCCTTTCTATAAAGAGATGAAGGGGTTCGATGGGGTGATAAATACGGATGTGAAAGCCCAGCGATCTATACATTTTTTGGTGGGCGCAGATTGGAATTTCAAATTGTGGGACCGTCCGTTTAAGTTTGTTACGGAAGCATATTATAAAATTCTCGACCATCTGAATCCCTATGAAATAGATAATGTGAAAATTCAATACTTTGCGAACAACAACGGCAAAGGATATGCCGCGGGACTGGATATGAAAATCAATGGGGAGTTTGTGAAAGGCGATGAGTCGTGGTTGGGAATTTCGTTGATGCAAACGCGCGAGAAGATAGCAGGGGAATATTACATGAGCTATTATGATAAGAACGGAAATTTGATACAACCCGGCTATACCCAAAATGCAGTGATAGCCGACAGTGTGCGCCACGAAACAGGCTATGTGCCCCGCCCTACCGACCAATTGCTGAATGTGAATGTGTTTTTCCAAGACCATTTTCCGCGCTGGCCCACCTTCAAAATCCATTTGAATTTGGTGTATTCAAGTCCGCTGCCTTTTGGCCCGCCCGAACACAAACGCTATCTGGATACGCTGCGGATGCCTTCCTATTTCAGGGTGGATATAGGTTTCTCGAAATCTATTATTGACGAAAGCTCTATCTTATCAAAAAAGAATCCTTTTCATTTTATCAAATCCCTGTGGATTTCGGGCGAGGTGTTTAACCTGTTCGGACGCTTGAACACGATTTCATATCTCTGGATAAAAGATGTGAACAATAGGCAATATGCGGTGCCGAATGAGTTGACGAATCGCTTGTTTAATATTAAGTTGGTGGCTAAGTTCTGACAAATACTACGAATTACGAATAGGCGAATTACGAATGCCGAGAACGGAGTTCAAAGTTCGTTTGCTCTGTGAATCTTAGTGAGAGGGGAATAGTTACACTGAGATACACGGAGTTTGGGAGATGCACAGAGAGATTCGTTGATAGGAATTCTACTTTTCCTTTTACTTTTTACCTTTTACCTTTATACCTATTATATATAGGCACCCTCCCCTATCATTTCTCTTTCTTTTTGACATCAAAGGCATAGGCAATGACGATGGAGGGTGTGATTTTGGAGGTGAAATAGTTTCGCACATTGTCGCTGGTGTCGTTGTAGGTCATGTAGGCATTGGTGCCATAATAGTGGGTTTCGTTGTGTTGGTTTAGTTTTCGCTGGAGGTATTCGATATGATATGCCACGTCTATGCCTAAGGAAAGATGTTTCAATATAATGATATTTACCCCACCAAATGCGCCGATGCCGAAGCCCAATGTGGGTTTGTAGGTGCCGGTATATTTGGTGTCGTTGGTGAGTTGACCGTAAGAATAATTTTTGTCGGTGCCTTCCACCTTGCCTTTGGGCAAAATGGTGAGCGGCACATACACGCCAAATGTAAATATAAATTTATTCCAAGTGACATGGGTGCCGATGCCCAGATTGATGTTGATAAATTTCTGACTCAATTTGTCGGTTTGGTTATTACCGGTGTTTTGGTAGGTGCTGACGGTGGTGGACGTGTCGTTGACAAAGGTGTTCATATCGGCATAGTTGATATCAACACGAATTAAGAAAGCTTTTTTGGCGAAGTATTTTTCGCAGAATATGCCCATGGTGAGCGAATCGAAGCGGTCGGCAGATTTGCTGTAGTTCATGGTGGTTCGGTTGAAGCCCAGCAGGGAATGGACGGTGTAATAAGAATTGAGGGGATTGAAACGCACGCCTACTTTGAAATCTTGCGCGTTGGATTGCATCATACAAATGATGATGGCTGCTAAAAGAGACAGTGTTTTTTTCATGGTTTTATTGTTTTAAGTTTATAATGCTAAAGGCAGAACAAATGTCTGAATAAAAATCCATATAAATAAAAAAACTTGAAAAAATAATTTTATGCGGTGTGCTTCGGTGGTCGCTAAAAAACACGGAGACACGGAGAACATAGAGAAACACAGAGATTTCTTAGTTAGTTATCACTATTTTCCTCGTTTCAATTTGTTTGTCATCAATGATTAGTTTTAGAAAATACAGCCCATTGCTGAGTTGATTGCGGTGCAGGGTGATTTGATTGCAATCGGTGTAATGGTTTTGCAGGAGGAGTTTGCCTTGGAGGTCGTAAAGGGAAAGGGCAATGGTGGGGTAGGTTTTGTCGAAGGAGATTTGGGTGGAAGTGGAGAAGGGATTGGGAGAGATAGAAATATTAGCTTTATGATTGTTTTCATATTCAGAAATTGAAGAGCTACAACTACACCAACTCGACCCCCATGACAATAGTAATTGCCCTTCTGCGTAAAAGCATTTTAAATATTCTGCACAGAAGCACGGAGATAATTGAGTAAAAGGTCCGGCATTCAAATTACCAATACCCTCAGCAATCCTATAAGGTGGTTCTCCATTGGTACTAGTAAGAGTAAATGCTTTTCGATAACTACCACCTAGAGATATTGAATCTATTGTAGTAACTATTAAAGTAGCTTGAGAAGCTCTTGTGCCATACCATTGATTATGGTGAATAGAATCTCCTAATGCCAAATTAAAATCATACAAAATATACTCAAGATGATCTGTGTAATCATAATAGATTACCTTTTTCATTGGTATATCCTGTCGAATTGCACCTCCATATGTTTTCTTATAGTTATAGATTCCAATAGTAGTATCACCTTGAATCATTGTGGATACACAATAACAGAAACCGGAACATGAAGATTCCCAAAATTCTCCAAGCCAATAAGCTTTATCTGGAAACGGATGGTAAACATTCGTTTGAGCATAAGAACCGGAAACAGTTCCAAGCAATACAAGAATAAATAAAAGCTTTTTCATATCAGCATTATTAAATTAAACCATCCGAAATCTTCAACAAAGGTCGGTAAAAAAATCCACATAAATATTTTTTTTATGATTTCCCAAGATAAAAATTCCTTATAGCTTATTGATGAGATGGTTACGATTTGTAAAAGAAAAATATGCCATCGTAAAAATATTTAAAATCAGCATCAGAAACGATAGTATTTTCGGGAAGTATAGTAAAATCAAGGGTAGGAATAAAAAATCTTTTGGTAGGAGATGAAGATACTTCGGTAGGAGATGACGAAGCAATGGTAGGAGATAAAAATCCAAAGGTAGGAGATAAAAAATCAATGGTAGGAGATAAAAAACCAACGGTAGGAGATGAAATACCAATGGTAGGAGATGAAATACCAATGGTAGGAGATGAAAAATCAACGGTAGGAGATGAAAAACCAATGGTAGGAGATGAAAAATCAGTGTGTTTTTGGCTCCTACCAAAGGACTGACATTTTGCAAGCTTGGGGAGCCTATTGCTACCCTTGCTTTGCCTATTCCTGCCTTTAGGCTGCTAATTGCTACCGCTGCGCCGCCTGTTTCGCAGCGTGATTTCTGTATAAGAGATTTTGATTTATCGCCATTTCGCTGATGATTTTTATTTTTGGATAGATGTTTTGCCTTTCCTAAGCGTCAGTTTTTTATTTTTGAGCTTGGAGGGGCTGCGGCAGAGTGCTTGCTGCTAAAAAAAAATCTTTGTTGTTAAAGATTTGATACGGATTCGGCATGTTAGCAAAATGATTTGGATTAATATAATGTAGGGGGCAGAAGATTTTCTGCCCCTACAGGCATTTGAATGATGAGGAGGATGAGTGGAAATGATGATTAAAAGTCCAAGGGATTGCCCGTTGGCACGCGCGCAAGGGATTGGAACGGAAAGCCCACAGGGGCGCTTATTCGCGCCCCGAGGACTTGGAGAGGAAAGCCCGACCCCCCGATTTTCTCGGGGGGATGCGCCCAAAAGAAAGAACCAAAATCCAAGATCCAAATCCCAAATACCAAGGATAAAGAACCAAATTCCAAATTCCAAAACCCAAATTCCAAGTTTAAAGACCCAAGCTCCAAATACCAAATACCAAATTCCAAGGATAAAGAACCAAATTCCAAATTCCAAAACCCAAATTCCAAATCCTAATAAGGAAAAAGGAGAGAAGAACTGCACGACTACACCCGAAGATAGAAATTATATCCGTCTCCCCCCTTGGTATTTGGTTCTTGGAATTTGGAGCTTGGTATTTGGGATTTAGTATTTGGAGCTTGGAATTTTGTATTTGGTTCTTATTATCAGTAGTCGCTGTCCGGTTGCGTGTCGTCGGTGTTGGTTTTGCGTTTCTTTTGTTTGATGCCGCCGTTTATCTTGTAGGAAATGCCCACATAGAGCACGCGGGTTTCGCGATAGCGGTTGGAGAGGGAATAGTAGTTGGTGGCATCGGTGGTGAGGCGATATTTGTTGGTGAGAAACACATCGCTGCAACGGGCGGTTACGGTGAGTTTGCTTTTGAGGAAGTCTTTTTTCAAGCCGATGTCCATGGAGTAGTTGGCAATTTGTTTGCCTTGTCCGCCCGAATAGCCGCCGCGGAAGTCGCCGCCACTCTGCACGGTGACGCGTGGCGCGGTGTAGTTGAAACTCAGTTGCACGTCGAAGGATTTCCAAAAGGTCATGGTTGAGTTGACCTTGGCGGTCCAACTGGTGTTGACTTTGCTCAAGCCCGACACGTTGACGTTGCCGTCATATTTCAAGCCGAAATAGCTGAGGTTGGCGTTGATTTTCCACCATTTGGCGATGCCTTGACTGTAGATCAACTCCAAGCCGAAGGAGGAGCCTTTGTTGAGGTTGTCGTAGGTGCTCATGCTT
The DNA here is from genome assembly GCA_903858655.1 of uncultured bacterium. Classification (GTDB taxonomy): domain Bacteria; phylum Bacteroidota; class Bacteroidia; order Bacteroidales; family CAIWKO01; genus CAIWKO01. Next base: position 6,782 of record CAIOJS010000278.1, read on the forward strand.
ACGCCGCCCGGCAAGACGTTGATGACGGTGGTGATCATGTTTTCGGTTTCGCGATAAAAGAGGGTGGTGTTGAAGGATGTGGATTTGAAATCAATGAGATGTCCCAGCTCGAAGGAGTTGGTGTATTCGGGTTTCAGGAAGGGATTGCCGGCAGAGAGGTTCATGGGGTCGGTGTTGTTGATGAAGGGGTTCATGTTGCCCGCACGGGGACGGTTCACACGGCGGCTGTAGCTCAACTGGAGGGCGTTGTGGTCGGTGAATTCGTATTTGAAATGTATGGTGGGAAACAAATTGAAATAGTCGTTGCGATAAATTGCTTTCTGGGTGATTTGGTTCGACACGCTGATAGCCTGCTCGGCACGCACGCCCAATTGATATTTGAATTTTTTCAAGCTATTGGCATAGATGAAATAGGCAGCATGGATTTGCTCCTGATAGAGAAAGTCGTTGCTGGTGTTCATGTCGTTCACAAAAAGCCCGTCGTTCATGCGTCGGCTCAACACATAGTTGTTGTCGTTGTTTTTATAGGTGCCTTTGTATCCCATCTCAATCCTGCCGCCGTTTTCCAGAGGTTTCACATAATCCACCTGCGCCAAATAGTTTTGGTTGGTGCCGAGGTTGTCGGTGGTTTGGCTCAGCAAAGAGGAATCTATGGGCGCGGTGCCGTTGAACCACAAAGTGTTTAAATCCGAATAGGAATCGCCTTTTGAATTTGAATAGAACAGCGTGGCGGTGAGTTCCTCATTCTTTTGGGTAAAAGTTTTCCGATAATCTAAGGTCAACTCAAAGCCGTTGTTGTTGTTTTTGCCGAGATTGCCGCGTTTGTAGAAATCGGTGATGAGGTTGTTCATATCAAAATTCTGATAGGAAGTGGTGTCGTTGGGCAGGAACTTGCGATAGTTGTAGGTGCCCGTAAACGACAGGGTGTTTTTTGAGTTGATGAAATAGTCGGCGCCGACTTTCACATTGGCGAAATAGCCACTGCGGACGCTTTTGTTGTCTTGTTCGTAATAGGTGGTGGTGTCCAGATGATACAATTCGCGATACATGGTGCTGCTCGATGGAGAATGAAACCTGCGGAAATCCACATTGGCAAACAGGTTGAACTTCTTGCGGCTGTAGCCCAAATTCAAGGAGCCGCTGTATTTGCCGCCTGTGCCATAATTCGCCGAAATCATACCGTTGTAGCCGGGTTCTTTCTTGCGTTTGGTCACGATGTTGATGATGCCCGACATGCCATCGGGGTCGTAGCGCGCCGAAGGGTTGGTGACGATTTCCACCCTATCAATCATGGCGGCAGGCATCTGGTCTAAGCTGGTGAGCGTCGAAGGGCGACCATCAATAAAGATGGTGACATTGCTGGAACCACGCAAACTCACCGTGCCGTCAATATCCACGCTCACCGAAGGGATGGTTTGCATCACATCCAAAGCGGTGCCGCCCGTTGTCAAGGCGTTTTTATCCACATTGATTACACGTTTGTCCAGATTATATTCTATCTGATCTTTCTGCCCGCTAATCTCCACCACACCCAAATTGGTGGCGGAAGATTCCAGTTCTACCGTACCGATATTGATATCACTATTATCTGGCTTCACCAGTATGTTGGGAACAAAGGTGGGTTTGAAACCGATAAAGTTTACCTTTATTATATATTTACCAAAAGGCACCTTATCAATGCTGAATTTTCCCTTGCCGTTCGAAAGGGCACCCGTAACCATAGACGTGTCCCTCATTTTGCACACTATCACATTGGCAAATTCGACAGGCACCTTGGTCTTTTTGTCAACAACCACGCCGACGATAGTGCCGATGGGCGTTTGGGCTTCGCCGCCGCGCATGCCGCCGCCGTTGCCATTGCCGGGTTTATATTGCGCTTCGGATGTCAAAGCGATAGATAACATTAATAAGATAGTTAGAATATATTTCATTTGGTGAGTTTTAGTTTTTTGATTTATGTTGATGCACCTCATAGCCGCCTTCAGCGCAGATTCCTTTTGATGTATGATGATGCTTTTATTGTTGATGTAAATAAAAAACTTTCCGAAAGCCTCATCGGTGATGAAGCTTTCGGAAAGCATACTGTACTTTTATTATTTAGTATCTTTACCTTTACAGTTTGAGTTTTCGCCACTGCCTTTTTGGCAGCCTGAATTGCCTTCGCACTTCATGCCTTTAGATCCTTTGCCGCTCATGCCTTTGTGTCCTTTGGGTCCTTTACCTTTGTGGTTCGCCTGATTCAAATCGAATACCACCTTTTGGTCGGCGGTCAACAGTTTGCGCACATCTTGTTTGAAGGCTTCATGCTTTTTCACCAAATCAGCTTTCAATGCGAAGAGTTCGTCAACGGTTTTGTTCACAGCAGTCAAATCCACATTATCGCCAGAGGAAACAGTGATGAGATGCGCTTTCTTCTCTTCAATAAGATTTTTAATCGTCATGGATTCTTTCATCAAATTCAACTTCAAAGCATCAATTTGTTTTTGTTGTTCGGGTGTCAAATCCGAAATACCACAACAGCCTGCTTTGTGACCTTCTTTCATGCCTTCGCATTTTTCCATATTGTGTTGACATTGACCGGGACCTTGCGCAAACAACGCCGTGTTGAAAAACGTGCCGGACATCACTATCAACAGCACCATCATTAGTTTTAATTTCATTTTTTTCATGTTTATTTGTTTTATTGATTAATATTTATCTTTATGCATGCCACAAGCACCATGTGCTTGATGATGATTCATTTTGTTGGGCATACTGTCGCCCATTCTACATTCGGAGCAGAACATCTTGCCAAAGATGGATGCCAACTTCACTCGTTGCTGAGTATCGCACACTTTCCACAATTGAAAATAATGCATCACATACAACTTGCGAATCTGCGCATACAACACTCCAATTTCATCAGCCGTCTTCATCAGCATCAAGGTGTCGGGATTGGGTTTGGTCATATTTTCGGAGATATAATTCCGTTTTGTTTTCATCAGTTGATTCACCGCGCACACCGTGTCGTGATGTTTTTCTTTTAGCTTCTTGAACTCCGCTGCCTGAATAGGCGAAAGTTTCAGTTCGCTTTCGAGATAGGATTGCGCACAGGGCATTTTGTTGCACTCCCTATTTTCCGTAGGGTGTACATATAATTTATAGAGTATGGTGCCTATCGCCGTAAAGTTTAAAATTATCACAGCCATGACTATCCAAAACGAGATTTTCTTATTCGAGAAATAGTTCATCTTTTTATTTTTTATCGGTTAAATAATAATTCTCCAAATTGTCTTCACTGCTCGCGCCCACATAATATTCGCTTGCTAAGGTGGAAATAATCACATTGCCATTCTCAGTCGTTGTTGTTTTTTCAGGGAGTTTGTTGCCGATAGTCACACCAACAAAAATACCCAAAGCAGCCATAGAAACTAACAAAACAGGACGCAAGAGCTTTTTCTGAAACACCAAATATGGCGTTGTACGTGGGCTGCCTTCTAATTTTGCAAATAAACGCGTGCTGTAAAAAGCATCCGTTTGCGCATCTTTCACATCATCGGCGGCACCGAGAACTTTGGAAATGTTACCATATATAATAGAACATTCCGCACAGGTACTAATATGATTTTGCACTTCCACCAAAGAATCCTTTTCCAATTCTTTATAGAAGAAATCCACCAATTGATTTTTTACGTTATGACATTCCATGATTTAAACTCGTATTTGTTTGACACCATTTGTAGAAAAAACTTGCGCTCCTATCGAAAGTTTTTTAAAAGTTTTTCTTGCAGACCTTTTTTTGCCCTATGCAGCAAGGATTCCACCGACGAAAGCGACACATCCATTATTTCGGAAATTTCTTTGTACGACATATCATCCAATTTATGTAAGGTGAAAGCGATGCGTTGATTTTTGGGTAGTTTCTTAATCGTATCGTACAACAGTTTCTTTTGCTCTTGATTGATGAATTGGCTTTCGGCGCTCAATTCGGGGATGCTGTTGTTGGCTATCGTTTTGTCTTCATCCAAATTGGATAGCAAACCGAAATTCACCAGCCATTGCGTTTGTTTTTTCTTGCGGATAAAATTCAAGGATTTGTTGATGGCGATGCGATAGAGCCAGGTGCCGATTTGCGATTCCCGTTTGAATTGAGCCATGCTGCGAAACACTTCTATAAACACTTCCTGACTCAAGTCTTCTGCATTCTGCCGATGATTGACAAAGCTATAACACACCCGAAACACCCTATCGGCATACAAATCCACCAAGGATTTGAACGCCTTTTGGTCGCCCGAAATCAAATTGTCAATTAAATTTTTATCATCCATCAAGCCCATACTAATGTGGCAAAAGTATTATTTTATTCTTCAACACCGTACTTTTGTTAAATAATATCCGAATAAACTCGAAATCTAAAAATAAATTTCATTAATTGGCGGATAATTTTTAGCTTTGCGGATATTTATTTCATCATACAATTATGAGTGCACAAAAAATCTTTTTGCTTACAGTTTTCGTTGGGATGCTTTCCGGTTATGGCGTGGCGCAAACAGCGAATTCCTACTACGATTCGGGGGTATTGAAGGTGAAGAATAAAGATATTGCCAATGCCATTATTGATTTCACCAAGTGTGTACAAAAGAATGAAACCTTTTATGAAGCCTATCTGGAGCGCGGCAAATGTTATGTTGTTCAGAAAAAACATGATTTAGCTATCAAAGATTTTACCAAAGCAATTTCAGTGAATCCGAACTATTACCAAGCATTTATTTTGAGGGCAGCTTCCTATATCGAACTCAAACAAGAAAAGAATGCGTTGGCGGATTATGCAAAAGCCATCGTATTGAAGCCTAAAAGCGAAGATGCATTTATTGCACGCGGCAATTATTATCTGAAAACAAATGAAACAAAATTGGCTTTACTAGATTTGAGTGCTGCCATTGATTTAAACGATAGAAACGAGCAGGCATATTTTAAACGTGCCATGCTTTATGAAAAAATACATAAGGAATTGCTTGCTTTTGCTGATTTTTCCAAAGCAATTACCTTGAAGGCTGATTTTGCGGAAGCCTATTATCAACGCGGTTTGCTGAATGAACAAGAAAAGAAATATCCCGCTGCTGCTGCCGACTATTCGAAAGCAATTGAGTTGAAAATTCAGAATGTTGATATCTATAAACACAGAGCTAATGTCTTATATCTTTCAGCAAGCTATGAAAAAGCCATAGCCGATTTCACCACTTTGATGGCTTCCTTTGGGCAAAAGGGAACTGATTTGTATTTCAAACGAGGAATCTGCTATTATAAATCAGCAAAATTGGATGAGGCATTAAAAGATTTCACGAAAGTGAGTCAACTGAATCCGCAAAGCGATTCTTCCAATATATTTATGGCAGAAATATATCTGAAACAAAATAAACCGAAAAATGCGCAAATCGCCTATAACAAAGCCCTGCAACTGAATCCGCGCAGCGCAGAAGCCTACGCCGGACGTGCCAAGATTAATTTAGACCAAAATAAATTTGCTTTAGCTTTGGAAGATTATACAAATGCCTTGAAAATTTTTCCCAATGGCGAGTGGTATTATTATCGCGCAGCATGTAAAGACCAATTGAAAGATGAGAAAGGCATGTGCGAAGATTTGCAATCCGCGTCAGCATTGGGATATAAGCTTGCAAAAGATAAAATAGAAAAAAATTGTAAATAATTAGAATTTCTAAAACTTTTTTATTCTTTTTACGTAAAAGCTAAAAAATTTATTTTTTTTTCATCAGATATAAAAAATGTTTGTAATTTTACACAGTTTTTTAAAAATACATATATGAAAACATTTAGACGCCTTTTAGTGGTCGTTTTGGCTGCTATGATTATGATTCCAATTTTCAACGCCTGCAAGAAAGGGGCAGAAGATCCTTCCTTTTCATTCTATACGCGCAAACATCGTTTGTGTCAGGATTGGGGGTTTTCGTTCTACAAACGCATAGAACAAACCAACAGCAGCAGCGTTTCGTATGAATTTGATGGGGCTTCGTACGTCACATCTTACTCCAACTATCACTACATTGCACATGCAACGATGACAATTTCGTTTGCCAAAAACGGCACCTATTTGTGGGACCAATATGTTTCGACTGACACTTCTACCTATTCTTATAAAGAAGAGGGTAGCTGGTATTTTTCGGGCGGCACCAAAGATAGCGATACGAAAAATAAAGAATTGCTGAGCCTGCAACCCACCAAAGAAACCACCATAACGCAAATCGGCGCCAGCACTACCACCACCAATTGGGTGGGAACAGGCGATTTGATGGCGCGTGTGTATAAAATCGTGAAATTGGCAAGCGATGAAGTGAAATTGCAATCAAAAGACGAAACCACTTATATTGTGAGCAATCCGAACTCTTCCGACTTGAGTATAATTTCGGAGGATATAGATTTAAAGAAAAGTTTATAGGCATGTATTAAAATATTATTATATTTGCACCCAATTATTAACCACAATAAATTATTAAACAAAACAAACAATTAAAACGCAATTATTAACCAAAAACAAAACAATTATGAAAAGATTACTAGTAGTATTGTTGGTAGCCATGATGGCAATTCCAACGTTTCAGTCATGCAAAAAAGGGGCTAATGACCCCGGAGTTTCTTTACGTTCAAGAAAAGCTCGTTTGGTAGCTACATGGACCTTACAATCAGGTTCAATCACCTACACTTCCGGAACAGGCTATACGGACACTTACACTTCAGCAACTGTTTCTCGTAGCACAGGCGGTTCCGCTTCTTACACAGAAACTATCGAAATCGTAAAAGATGGTACATTTAAACGTACTATTTTGAATGATGGCAACTCCACAGTTGACAACGGTCAATGGTATTTTATGGAAGCAAATAAAGATAAAGATATCAAAAGCAAAGAAATTGTATCTTTCTTTATTACACAAGAAGTTTATACCCCAGCAGGTGGAACCGTTTCTACATCTACCTACACAGGTATAACTCCTGATTTTGCTTGGAGATTGGATGAATTAAAAAATAAAGAAATTATTATTTTAATTGACGAATCATCGCAAACAGGCTCATCTTATTCTGCAAAAGGAACAATGACCTACACAGGCAAATAATTCGATTATAATTTTTAGGAAAAGTCTCGTAGCAATACGGGACTTTTTTTTTGGCAAAAAATATTTTCATATATATTATTAGTGAAATGTTGGAATCACGTTTTTTTGTTGTATCTTTGCAATTCTTAATCTAGCAAAATGAAATCGAAAGGTTCTGTTTATGTCAGTTGTCAAACTTTTTTGCGCCCGCGTGAAATGAATTCCGTCGGGTTCGATTTCTTTTTTTCTTTCCCAAACCATTGTTTTTCTGATATTTTTAAAATGTTTGTAGTGCTATTCGTGCACCTTACAACAACTATAAATAAGAATTTAGGGTGGCTAAAATACGATTTGACAACTCTAAAATACGATTTGACAACTCTAAAATACGAATTGGCAACTCTAAAATACGATTTGGCAACTCTAAAATACGAATTGGCAACTCTAAAATACGAATTGGCAACTCTAAAATACGATTTG
>CAIOJS010000279.1 GCA_903858655.1 uncultured bacterium
AGGGTGTGTTTACCCCCAACCCCTTAAAAAGGGGCTATAACTTTGCCTGATAAATTATATAGGGAGGGAAATTATCGTTAGCCTTGCTAAAAATACCTATAATCTTATTCCATAAAGAATAAAAATAGCTCAAAGAATTATAATCCTATTCCAAGAGATATTAATTATATCCTTCTCTGTTATAGCCCCTTTTTAAGGGGTTGGGGTTTGATAGTTACAAGTTAGAACATCTTTTTAAGGGGTCTGGGTTCCCTCCCACTCTATCATAGTCCCTTTTCAAAGGGGCATAGTTTCTTTCCAATCAAGCCTTTTTTTTGGCTTGAGGTTATTTTTTTTTCATAAAATGTATATACTTCCAAAATATGTTGTACTTTTACATTTTATTTCTAACACCCTTAACCCTTCGCCTATAGTCAAAAAGTCAAAAAGCCTAAAAGCCGAATCTCATGAAAAAGAAAATCTTATCCGCCGCCGCCTTGCTGCGACAAAAAGCAGAAGAACAACTGAAAACCCAAGGCGAGGCTGCGCCCCTTTTGGACATCGAAACGCTGCGGCTCATCCATGAGCTGGAGGTGCACCAAATTGAGCTCGAAATGCAAAACGACGAACTCCTGATGGCAAAATATAGAGCCGAAGATGCCTCTCAAAAATTCTCCGATTTATACGATTTTGGTCCTTCGGGCTATCTGTCGCTTTCGCGCGAAGGCATCATTATCGAACTAAATTTCAATACAGCAGGCTTGTTGGGCACCGACCGCTCGCATCTAAAAAACAAACGCTTCGCTCAATTTGTTTCTCGCGAAACCCGCCCCGCCTACACTCTTTTTCTCGAAACCATATTAGAGAGCAAAGGCAGACAAACCTGCGAAATTATTCTTGAGTCAAACGGAGACCAACCTACTTATGTTTACCTAAAAGGAACTTATGTTGAAGCCGACGACAAATGCTTGGTTACGATGTTTGATATCACCGAAAGGAAAAAGGCAGAAGTCACCCTAAAAGCAAGCGAAGAAAACTTAAATGAGGCACAACATATAGCAAAGATAGGAAGTTGGGTATGGGATATACCCAATAATAGGATTCTTTGGTCGGATGAATTGATGAATATAAACGGGCACGATAAAAGCAAGCCTATACCTCCCTTTGAAAAATTGGAGCCATTCTACACACCCGAAAGCTGGAAACTGCTTGCCGAAACTGTAGAAAATTCAGTTGCAACTGGAGAGCCTTATGAATTGGAATTAGAAATAGTGCTGCCTAATGGCAAACATGTGTTTACCATATCTCGGGGAAAGGTAGTGAAAGATGCGGATGGCAAAGTGGTTAAAATGCATGGCACGGTGCAGGACATCACCGAACGGAAAAAAGCGGAAGAAATACAAAAAGCAAACGAAGCCCGCTACAGCGCCCTGTTCAATAGCTCCCCCATGCCAATGGCTATCAACAACGAACATCTACAAATCACCTATCTCAACTCAGCATTTATCCAAATGTTTGGTTATACTTTGGACGATATCCCAACCCTCGACCAATGGTTTCCCAAAGCCTACCCCAACAAAGAATATCGAAACATAATTGCCGAAGCATGGTTACTTGAACTTACGAGGGTGATAGAAAGTGGCGGCGCATTCGTTCCCCTTGAGGCAAACATCACCTGTAAAAACGGCAGCATTCGAACCGCAATGGTCAGCGCCACGCCTTTTTCATCTGACTTCGAAGGCGAATATCTCATCGTATTTCAAGATATAACCGAGCGCAAACAAGCAGAAGAAAAGTTGAAAGCAAGTGAATCAAATTTGATGAGAGGCGAAGATATCGCTAAAATCGGCTATTGGACCTTGAACCTAAACGATAAGATGTTTACGGCATCTTTAGGAGCCCTAAAAATATACGGTTTCGAAACAACCAACGTTTCTCGAGAAGACGTAGTCAATCTGCGCCTTCCTGAATATAACCTTAAAATGGACGAAGCCCTTAACGCTTTACTTTACGAAGGAAAACCGTATGCCATAGAATACAAAATCAAACGGAGAAACACCGAAGAAATAGTGGATATATATGCTAAAGCAGAATACAATCGAGATTCAAACCTCTTGTTTGGAACCATTCAGGATATTACCGACCGCAAACAAGCAGAAGCTGAATTGCACGACATCATCGAGAAAAATCCGATGTCCATCCAAATCGTAAACCTAGAAGGATACACCCTTCAAGTAAACACTGCCCATTACGATCTTTTTGGTAGTGCGCCTCCATCCACATTTTCTATATTTGAAGATTTGCAACAAAAAGGCTATGGCGACTATATCTCCCAAGCCAAAAATGGTGAAGTGGTGCATCTGCCCGACATCTTTTATAACCCTCACGATGTTTCTCCCGATTTGCCCGATATGCCACGTTGGATACGCGCCCTCATATTCCCCTTGAACGACAGCGCAGGCAAACCCGAACGTTATGTGTTTATGCACGAAAACATCACCGAGCGCAAACAATCGGAAGAGTTACTGGCAAAGAGCTATAAACAATATCACGAGCTCTCGGATAGTATTACAGATGTATTTTTTGCATTGGATAAAGATTTGCGCTACACCTATTGGAACAAAGCTTGTGAAACCCTAACAGGTGTTACTGCTGAAAATGCCATCGGGAAATCTCTTTTGGATATATTTCCCGACAACCCCGAACGGCAACAAGTAGAAAAATTGGTTTGCAACGTCAACGAAACTAAAACACAAAAGCAAATTGTGGTGAACTATCCGGGAAACAACGCTTATGTTCATGAAATAACTGCGTATCCCGGTGATGGAGGTGTTTCTGTTTTTGTTAAAGACATCACCGAGCGCAAACGTGCCGAACAACAACTGCAACAAGCCTCCGAAAACTGGAGCAAAACCTTCGATGCCATTCAAGACGGCATCATCCTGCTCGACCAAAACCAACACATCCTTGCCAGCAACGACGCCTTTCTGAAATTTGTAGGTAAAACTAAAGAACAAGTCATTGGCACCCATTGTTACGAAATGGTACATGGTACAAATTGTCCACATGTAAATTGTCCGTACTCTAAATTGGCTTTAAGCAAAAAACGCGAAACCACCGAAATGGATTTAAACGGAATAATATGTCAGGTGATGGTTGACCCGATAGTTGATTCTGAAAACAACATCCTAGGTGCTGTGCATATCGTAACCGATATCAGCCAACGCAAAAAAGCTGAACAAGCCGTTCAAGATAAAATTGCAGAGCTACAACGCTTCTTCGACGTCACCATCGGTCGCGAACTCAAAATGATTGAACTCAAACAAGAAATCAACCAACTGGCACGTCAATTGGGAGAAGAGGAAGATAGATATATAATTGTGGATTGAGATAAAAAAATGAAAGAACCAAACCAACATATCGCCCAACTTCTCATGCAATTTCACGGCATAGACGTTTCTCCTTTTGATGAAACGTTTTTGGAAAAATCCATACAGAAACGTATCGCCGAAATCAACTGCCTGACTCCTGAAGACTATTATGCCTTTTTGCGTAAAAACAAAAAAGAAGGCACAAGGTTCTTACATTCTCTGTTTATATGCTACAGCGAGTTCTTTCGAAACGCACTTACCTTTGGCGTTTTGGAGCACATCGTGTTGCCTGCGCTCATCGCGAAGAAACTAAACAGCAAACAAAAGGAAATCCGCATTTGGTCTGCGGCTTGTGCCGCCGGTCATGAAGCCTACAGCCTAGCCATGCTATTAGAAGAACTCAAAAACGGCAATGCCGACAAATTCAGTTACCGTATTTTCGCTACCGACCAAAGCCAAGCCCAAATCAAAGAGGCACAAAAAGGTCACTATTCGGATGCTGCGTTAAACAATATAAATTTAAAACGTCTCGATCATTGGTTTGCCAAGCAAGGCTATGCCTACGCTATAAAACCTGAGTTGAAAACACATATTAACTTCTCCGTATTCGATTTATTTAATCAAGAATTGAATGCTCCCCCGGAAAGCATCTTCGGCGATTTCGATTTGGTGATATGTGCCAACCTATTATTTTATTACAAACCCGAGTATCAAAAAATCATACTAACAAAAGTAAATAAATGCCTGGCAAAAGGTGGTTTTTTGATGACAGGCGAAACAGAAAGAGATATTTTGTCGAAAAACGATTATAATGAAGTATATTTGCAGTCTGGAATTTTTAAAATGAAGAATAATTAACCCCAACCCCTTAAAAAGGGGCTGGGGTAAAAACAACATACCATGAATATAAGAAACATAAAAGTCAGTACGCTCTTATTTATAAGTTTATTTATTTCCATGTCTTTAATGATAACCTTGGGAGTAATTTCAATTACCCAAAATAACAAACTACAACAACAAACAGAGACCTTTTTCGAACACCCCTATCAAGTCCGTTTGGCAATAGGGAGAATTAATACGAATATTGGCGCAATGCGTCTTGCTCAAAGGGACTTGCTATTAAATTTAAGTTCAGAAAGCATCACCCAAGAGATTGAAGTACTTTCTGAAGATATTCGTGCACAATTTGATATTATTAAAGCACAATTTCTAGGCGATAAAAAAGATGCTGAAAAAGCATACAATGCCTTTCTGAAGTGGGAAACCGCCATCAACGAAAGTTTGGATTTAGCCAAATCGGGACAAAAAGAACAAGTGCTAAAGGAATTAAGTGCTGAAGGAAAAATAAGTGTTTTAAAAGATGACATGTTTGCTAAACTCCAGAAACTTGACAACTTTGCAATAAATAAAGCCGAAACACTAAATTCTCAATCAGCCGATTACGCGAACGCCTCCAACCGCCAACTGATTTTTCTAGTTTCTTTCTTCCTTGCCATTTCTATTTTAGCAAACATTAGTTTACTTCGAACGATACGCAAACCACTTAAAGCGCTAGCCACTGCCACCCTAAGTTTTCATGATGGTGATATGGCAGCCCGCAGTTCCTATGATGTAAAAAATGAATTCGGCGAATTGTCAAATTCGTTCAATGTTATGGTTGAGAATATTCAATTAAATAAGGATTTAGACCAAAAAGTGGCAAGCCTTGCCGCACTGATGTTGAGCGAATATGATGTAAAGAAATTCTTTAAAGCCACACTTATTTCGCTTGCCGAGCATACGGGGTCGCAAATGGCGGCCATTTATTTGTTGACCGATGATAAAAAACATTTTGAATATTTTGAGTCCATCGGATTGGATAGTAATGCACGACAATCTTTTGCTGCCGGTACATTTGAAGGAGAGTTCGGGCCTGTCATCGCATCACGAAATATCCAACACATTAAAAATATACCGTCGGAAACTCGTTTTGAATTTTATACCGTGAGCGGAAAATTTACGCCACGCGAAATTATAAGCCTGCCCATAATAGCCGATAACGAAGTGGTAGCCATTATATCCCTCGCAAGCTTAAATGTCTATGAAAGTGGGGCAATGTTGTTGCTCAACCGAATTATGGTTACACTCAGTGCTCGTGTGGAAGGCATTTTGGCATTCCACAAAACAAAAGAATATTCGAAAAAACTGGATGCTCAGAATCAAGAACTGGAAGCCCAAAAAACCGAACTGTCGGCACAATCGGCGGAATTGCTAGAGCAAAACACCGAACTCGAAATGCAGAAGCGGCAATTGAGCGAAGTGAGCCGCCTCAAAACAAACTTCCTATCGAATATGAGTCACGAGCTGCGGACGCCGTTGAACTCGGTCATTGCACTGTCGGGTGTGCTCAACCGTCGTCTTGCCAATCAAATAGCTGAAGAAGAATACAGCTATTTGGACGTGATTGAGCGCAACGGAAAGCATCTCTTGAATTTGATTAATGATATTTTGGACATTTCACGCATAGAAGCCGGACACGAAGATGTTGAAGTTGCAAGTTTTAACATGAACGCTTTGATTGCTGATATCGTGGGCATGATAGAACCGCAAGCCCGCCAGAAAAATATAAAACTACTTCATTCGGATAAAGATGCGAACCTAGCTGTTTCAAACGATGCCGACAAATGTCGCCATATCTTGCAGAATTTGATAGGCAATGCCGTGAAGTTTACCGAAAAAGGTAAAGTAGAAATCAAAGTGTCGCAGACGGATGCTACCATCGCCATAAGCATCATCGATACCGGTATTGGAATTGCCGAAAATCATTTGCCACATATATTCGACGAATTTCGTCAAGCCGACGGCAGCACCTCGCGACGTTTTGGTGGAACGGGGCTAGGACTGGCAATTGCCCAGAAATATGCCAACCTGATTGGCGGAACTATCACCGTGAAAAGTGCGATTAATGTCGGGTCAGAATTCACCCTTACCTTGCCATTGCGTTATAGCGATGATAAAAGAATAGTACCAACCCAGCAGGCGTTGGCAGTCGATATGGTGAGCAAACAGATTAGCCCCATGCCGAAAGCATTCAATGTGGTCAAGACGATCTTGCTGGTGGAAGATAGCGAACCTGCCGTCGTTCAGATAAAAGACTTTTTGGAATCGAGCGGCTATAAAATTTTGGTAGCTCGCAATGGCTATGAAGCGCTTCACCTTATCGGGCAGACGATACCAGATGCCATGATATTGGATTTGATGATGCCTGAAATTGATGGCTTTGAAGTGTTAAAACCCCTTCGCGAAGCAGATGCAACAGCCCATATCCCGGTGCTGATACTTACGGCAAAACATATTACAAAAGAAGAATTGCAGTTCTTAAAGCGGAACAATATCCACCAACTAATTCAGAAGGGAGACGTGAATCGCAGCGAATTGATGAAGGCGGTGGAAGCTATGGTGAATCCCCCAACCGTAGGAACTAATGTTGTTCCTCAAGCTGAATTACAAAGCATCGAAGGGAAACCTGTGATTCTGGTGGTGGAGGATAATCTCGACAATATGACGACGGTTAAAGCACTTCTGGCGGATAATTATATCGTTGTAGAGGCAGTGAACGGCAAAGAAAGTATAGAAATGGCAAAGATACATAAACCCCATTTGATTTTGATGGATATAGCCTTGCCCGAAATGGACGGCATTGAAGCATTCCGGAAAATACGTAATGATGCCCAGATGCAGCATATCCCGATTATTGCACTCACGGCAAGCGCCATGATTTCTGACCGCGAAGCCATTTTATCATACGGGTTCGATGCGTATATTCCAAAACCTATAGATGCAAAAGTATTTTTCAGAACTATAAATGAAATACTGTATGGAAAATAAAAACCCTAAAATACTTGCGATTGACGACATCACGGATAACCTCATCAGCATTAAAGCTTTGATTAGGGAATCCTTTCCCGATGCACAAGTCTTCACTGCGACTAATGGAACACAAGGAATCGAAATTGCTGCCGCCCAAGACCCCGACCTAATCCTTTTGGATATTATTATGCCCGACATGGACGGCTTTGATGTCTGCAAGAAGTTGAAAGCCGACGAGGCTCTGAAGGATATTCCGGTGGTGTTTGTAACCGCCTTGAAGAGCGACAAACAAAGCCGCATCCATGCCTTAGAATGTGGTGCCGAAGCCTTTCTGGCAAAACCTTTGGACGAAAGCGAGCTGACAGCTCAGATACGGGCTATGGTGAAAATCAAAGCCGCCAATGTGGACAAGCGCGACGAAAAAGAACGCCTGAAAGATCTGGTAGAAGAGCAAATTGCACATCTGAAAGAAGCGCAAAAAGGCACTTTGAACATGATGGACGATTTGAAGAAAGAGAATGCTAAACGAAAAAAAACGGAGAAAGAACTTCGCGAAAGCAAAGAACGATATTCCAAAGCCTTTAAAACATCGCCTTATGCTATCCTTATTACCAGTATAAAAGATGGAACATTTTTGGAGGTGAACGATGCTTTTATCGGCATGTCAGGTTACTCTTATGAAGAGACGATTGGAAATTCTTCCATCGCCATGAAATTTTGGGCACATATTGAAGACAGAAATCAGGTGGTTTCCTGTCTCCTGAAAGGGGAAGAAGTGAAAGGCACGGAGTTTCTGTTCCTAAGAAAGAACGGAGAAATCATGACGGGCTTGTTTGCTGCTCATATTATAGAGCTTAACGGAGAACGTTATATTTTATCCAGCATCAATGATGTGAGCGAACGCATCCAAATCACGAATGCTCTGGTGGAGAGTGAGCGATTGCTGAGAGAATCGCAAGGTATTGCTCATTTGGGTAGTTTTGCTTGGGATTTATCCACGGGATTCTGGAAAAGTTCAGCGATTATGGATGCCATTTTTGGGATAGATGAAACGTTTGTTCGGACTTTGGAAGGCTGGGCAAAAATTGTGCATCCCGAATGGCGAGATATTATGCTACAGTATGTGACAGAGGAAGTGTTGGGTAAGTTTCAAAAATTTGACAAAGAATA
The DNA here is from genome assembly GCA_903858655.1 of uncultured bacterium. GTDB lineage: Bacteria > Bacteroidota > Bacteroidia > Bacteroidales > CAIWKO01 > CAIWKO01. Next base: position 8,370 of record CAIOJS010000279.1, read on the forward strand.
TCAAATCACACGCCAAAACGATGGTGAAGTGCGTTGGTTGCATGGCGTTGCCCAATTGGAGTTTGACCAAAACCGTCAGCCGACAAAACTCATTGGAACCATCAGCGACATCACCGAGCGCAAGGAAATTGCCGAAAGGCTAATGACCGAAAAAAAATTGCTGAGAACTATTATTGATAATATCCCGGACCAAATTTATTATAAAGATAAGGATGGCCGCTTTGTGATTTGCAACACTGCCGTTGCCTCCAATTGCGGCATCGCGAATACGAACGACATGTTGGGCAAAACGGATTTCGATTTCTTTCAATCGGATTTAGCAAAACAATATCTGGAAGAAGAACAAGCGCTCATGAAATCGGGCGTGCCGCTATTGAATCATGAAGAAACGGTCATAAATACTGATTCCAATGAGGTGCGTTATAATCTGAGCACTAAAGTACCCCTCAAAGATAGTGCGGGCAATGTGATTGGTTTGATAGGTATCAACAAAGATATCACCGAGCGCAAACTGCAAGAAGAGAAAATTCACGAAAGTGAACAGAAATACCGTTTAATCACCGAGAAAATGACCGACGTGGTTTGGTTGATGGATTTACGTGGCAATAGTGTGTATGTTTCGCCTTCCATCTTATATTTCACAGGCTTTACTGTAGAAGAATACTTGCAGCAAACAATTGAAAATCGTTTTACTCACGAGTCCGCAACTTACGGATTGCCCATCTTTGCAGGGGAAATAAAACGCTATTTGGAGTCTCCTGAAGTGAGAGAAAACTATAGTAAAACCTTGGAACTGGAATATAAATGCAAAGACGGCACAACCAAATGGGGCGAACTGAGAGTGACTCCCTATTATGACGGAAATGGGAAATTTATAGGCATTCAAGGCGTGACACGCGATATCACCGAACGCAAACTCGCGTTGAATGACCTTCAAAAAAGCGAAGAAAAATACCGGACCATTTTTGATAACGTTCAAGATGTGTTTTATCAGATAGACATGGCGGGGAATATCATCGAGATAAGCCCTTCTATAAAACATTTCTCGGAATTCGAAAGAGAAGACCTGATAGGCACTCCCGTGTCTAATCTTTATCATAATCCTGAAGAAAGAGAAACCTTTTTACGGACGATTAGAGAATCCGGAGAGGTGAATGACTTTGAAGTTAGAATGAAAAATAAGAACGGAGATGTCAAATATGCCTCCGTCAATGCGCGTTTAATTTCCGATAAGGATGGTAAGCCAAGCCTGATAGATGGAGCCATTCGCGATATCACCGAACGTAAAAAAGCAGAACAGGCTGCTCAAAAAATCGGCAGGCATTATCAAGCCTTGATTGAGAAAGCTCCCGACGGCATCGTGTTATTGGATAAATATTCGAAGTTTATATATGTCAGTCCATCCGCCAGAAAAACATTTGGATATGATCTTACAGATTTGGTGGAAGGCAATCCGGATGAGTTGACGCATCCCGACGATCTGTCGGTGCTAATGCCCGAACTGAATAGGATATTGGTAGATCCGTCCTATAATCCCATGGTGGCGTATCGGTTTCGAAGCAAACAGGGCAGTTGGATTTGGATAGAGAGCACATTCACGAACCTGTTGGACGACCCCAACGTGGAAGCTATCGTCATTAACTTCCGCGAGATTACGGATAGAAAGCTGGCGGAAGGCAAACTGCGCGAAAGCGAAGAAAAACTCAGCACCTTGTTTGAGTCTATGACCGAAATGGTGGCGCTGCACGAGCTGGTGTTTAACGAAAAAGGCGAGGCTATTAACTACAAGATAGTGGATGTTAATAGTGCGTTTACCCGTATCCTCGGAATTAATAAAGAAGATATCATGGGGAAATTGGCTACAGAGGTGTATCAAACAGATGAGGCTCCGTATTTGGAAAAGTATGCACGAGTGGGCACCTCGCGCGAGCCTGACGAGTTCACTACGTATTATCCTCATATTGATAAACACCTGATGATTTCGGTGGTTTCTCCAAAAATCAATTCGTTTGCTACTATAACAACTGATGTAACAGAAATCAGACGTATCCAAGAGGCGATGTTCGAAAAGAACAAAGAACTCGAGAATTATCTCTACATAACCACCCACGACCTGCGTACGCCTTTGGTCAATATTCAAGGGCACAGCAATAATTTGGAGAAATATACCCAAACGCTCACAGATGCTTTGGCTGCCTGCAACAATGAATGCCCTGTGGATGAATCGGTAACCCAGATCGCTAACATGAAACTGCCTAAAACCTTGCAGTTTATTTTGGCAAATGTAACGAAAATGGATATCCTGCTCAACGGACTGCTGAAAATTTCGCGGACAGGACGTCTGAGTTTAACGATTGGCAAAATAGATATGAACAAACTGCTGAAGGCAGTGGTTTATGAACAACAGTTTCAAATAACAAAGTATGCCGCCACGGTGAACGTAATGGATTTGCCCGATTGTTATGGAGACTTTGATTTGCTAAACCAGGTTTTTTCGAACTTAGTGGGCAACGCCATCAAGTATCGTGATTCACAGCGTCAGTTGGTGATACAGGTGGGCGCACTAGATACTTTCAATCGGATAGTTTATTCAATTGCCGACAACGGCATAGGAATAGATGCACGGCATCAGGAAAAAATTTGGAATGTTTTCTTCCGCGTGGATGGGGGCTCTCCCCAAGCGGGCGAGGGCATCGGCTTGGCGTTTGTGAAAAGAGTGGTTGAGAAACACCATGGACGCATCTGGGTGGAGTCAAAACCGGGCGAGGGCAGCACTTTTTATGTATCCATGCCGAACCATAAATTTGTGGAGTGAGGATTGGGGGGCATAAACCGAACCCCAACCCCTTGAAAAGGTAATGGTGCTAACTTAAATATTATTATTATCTTTGCAGAAAAATAAATCTCAAAGATAATGAAACAAAATCGATCACTTGCAATAAGTAGTAAAATCAACGAATGTAAAACGGGTAATATTATTGGGATGTTAGAGAACGAATTCCCAACATCCATTTTAAACACTAATAACGATAACATTAAATCTGAAGGTGAAAAAAAACCAAGGAATCGTGTATTTACAATTAATAATACGTTGCTAACAATGGTATTAACATCAGTTCAACAAGATAAGACATTAAAAAATTCTGTTGACTTGTACTATATGATTCATCAAAAAAATAAAAGACAGGCTTATAAAGAACATGAACAATATGTGCAAACTCAGAAAGAAGAAGATAGTAAGTCAGCTATTATAAAAGCAGGAAGACCAAAAACGTATTCTTTAAAATTACCAAAAAGCTTAGAGAAAGATATTTCATTAAATACGGCTGCCTATAGTAAAGCACGGGAACGAGTTCCAATTGAATTGGCAAATGAATTATTTAAAACTAGTCGGATAGAACAAGCAAATAATTCTTATACGCACTGGAAAGGTTATCAAGTATTTATCGGAGACGGAACTTATTTGCAAATGCAGGACACTAAAAGCATAAGAGAAAAATATGAAGTAAAGCATAAAGGAGTAGGTAGTGAGGGGTATCCACAAGGATTGTTGGAAGTAATTATTGAAAGAGGAACGGGACAGTTGTTTAGTTTTAAATTATCAAACAAACATGTAAGTGAGATAGCTTTATTTTATGAAATGATTGACGAACTACCCTCAAACTCTTTACTGCTACTTGATGATTTGTATAACTGTTTTGAGATTATTGCAAAATGTCAACGCTTAGGCATTACAATACTTGTTCCAGATAAAAAAGACAGAAACTATGAACTCGTTAATACTCTAGAAGGAGGGGATGAAATCATTACAATAAAAACGCCGAAAAATCGTGCTAAATGGTTAACTGAAAATGAAAAGCCTAACAAAATAACACTAAGAAGAATACAGTGTAAAAGTCCAGATGGAATTGATTATACATTATTAACCACCATATTGGACGAAGAAATAAAAAAGAAGATATTCAACTTTTGTATTTGACAAGATGGGACATTGAGATAGGAATAAGGGAAGTAAAGACTATTATGGATATAAATGTTATTCGTTCTAAAACGCCAGAAATGGCTCTTAAAGAACTTTGTATATCTTTAGGCACTTATAATCTGATTAGAAAAATCATTTATACAAGCATTAAGGACTTGCCTTTTTTTCCCAAAGAAGATTTCATTCACAAATTCTATATGCTTAATCAGGATATTTTTATTGATAAAACAGGAAGAGTATATAATCGATGGTCCTCTGGTCGTAGAAGAAATGAATCAATTAATATTGAAACAAATGCTCCAAAAACGAAAACCTAACAGAAAATATGAAAGGCGAACAAAGCAAGGGAAATATAGCAAATACAAATAATGTGTTTAAGTTAGCAC
>CAIOJS010000280.1 GCA_903858655.1 uncultured bacterium
ATAAGAAAGCGGAAAGAACCATTTCGAAACTGATTAAAAAACAACCGCAGAATCTTTCTCTTTTGGTTGATTTGGGCTCGGTTTATGTGGCAGAAGAAAGCCAAGACAACGCAAAAAAACAATTTGAAACAGCCATTAAATCACTAACTGCCGATAAGGACGAAGTGATACTATTGGCAAACGCATTCCTTATCCGCAATCAAACAAATTATGCGCTGAAAGCCTACGAGCAAGGACAAAAGCTAATGAAAAATTCCTATAGTTTCAATCTTGAACTTGCAGATATTTACTTAAAAAAGATCGATTTTCAGTCAGCAATCAATCAATACTTCGATTATGTGAATTCCAACCCCAACGAATCAGATCGTATTGAATCCAAATTTCAAGATTTATTGTTAGACGATGCGGATAACACCAAAAATGATTTGTTCAAATCCACATTATTGCAACGTATTAAAAAAGAGCCGGACATCAAATCTTTTCCAGTATTGCTGCTATGGTATTTTATTCAGGAAAAAGAATTTGTTGCTGCCATTGTTCAGGCAAAAGCCATTGACAAGCGTTTTAGTGAAGATGGTGGAAGACTCGTTTCCCTTGCAAGAATGGCCGCTTCCAATAGTTTTTATAACGAAGCTATAGATTGCTACGATTATGTTATCACGAAGAAAGGCGTAATGTCCATGTATTATCAGACGAGTTTGGTTGAAAAACTCCAAACGAAATACATGAAGATAACGAGTGTTTCGAATGTCAATATCACCGAAATTGAATCGCTCGAAAAAGAATACTACGACTTATTGAGTGTGAATGATGAAACCGACTATGGTCTGCAGTTGATAAAAAATCTTGCACATCTACAAGCCTTTTATTTACACAAACCCGACCAAGCTACGGAATTGCTTCAAAAAGCCATCAAATACCGTAACGTTTCTGCCGATCAGATTGCTTTATGCAAAATTGAACTTGGCAACATTCTGTTGCTCACAGGTGATGTATGGGAGGCAAGTTTGATGTACTCTCAGGTGGAGAAAGCCTTTAAAAATGATGTAGTGGGGTTTGAAGCCAAATTTAAAAACGCAAAATTGTATTATTATATCAATGAGTTTGAATTTGCGAAAGCGCAATTGGATGTGTTGAAAGCTGCCACTTCCAAATTAATTGCCAATGATGCCATGGAGCTTGCGCTGCTTATTGGCGACAATCTCGATGCTGACAGTAGTTTTACGGGTTTGAAAATATTTGCTCGCGCTGATTTATTATTGTTTCAAAACAAAGAAGATTTAGCTTTGGTAACATTAGATTCCATCAATATGCTTGGTCTATATCATCCGCTTTTTGATGATGTGTTATATAAAAAGGCTCAAATTAAAATTCGTCAAGGAAAATATGAGGATGCCGATAGTTTGTTGGTGAAATTAGTCAATTTTTACCCCGACGATATTCTCGCAGATGATGCCTTGTTTTTGCTTGGACAGCTCAATGACAACCAATTTAAGAATCCTTCTCGTGCCATGGAGTACTATCAAAAGCTTCTGACCGATTATCCCGGAAGCATTTTTGTTGTGGATGCTCGGAAACGTTTCCGCGCCTTACGTGGCGACAAAATCAATTGATGAAAACTTCCGTAAAGCCTAAAAAGTACTTAGGTCAACACTTCTTGAAAGATGAAGAAATTGCTTTTCAAATCACGGAAAGCTTGACATTGCATCATAATTACAAAATGGTTTTAGAAATCGGACCCGGCACAGGCGTCTTGACAAAATATCTGATAAAATCTCCGAAGTTTGAAACATTTTTAATTGAAATAGATAATGAAGCCTACGAATATTTGAATGAGAAATTCCCTGAACTCAGCTTGAATATCCTTCATCGTGACTTTCTAAAATTCCACATTTCTGATTTCTTCTGTGAACCTTTTGCCGTAATTGGCAATTTTCCTTATAACATTTCAAGTCAAATATTATTTAGAGTTTTTGACAACAGAAATCAGATTCCCGAAGTGGTGGGCATGTTTCAAAAAGAAGTGGCAAAACGCATAGCATCGGGTCCCGGTTCAAGAGATTATGGCATTTTAAGCGTGCTCATGCAGGCATTTTATAATATAGAATATCTATTTACAGTGGACGAAGATGTGTTTTATCCACCACCCAAAGTAAAATCAGCAGTAATTCGCCTGAAAAGAAACGCAGTGGAAGCCTTGGATTGCGATGAAAAACTGTTTGCGCAAGTTGTCAAAATTGCCTTCAATCAGCGGCGAAAGACATTACGCAATGCGCTAAGTTCTATGAATATTGACAAAAGCTTTTTGGCTGCAGAACTATTTAGTAAAAGGGCAGAACAATTAAGTGTGGCTCAATTCGTAGAAATTACGAATATGGTGGGCAAAACGACCAAAGATTAAATAGAACCTTCTACGTTTTTCATTATATTATATAAGAATTCTCGCGCTCTGAACAATTGAGCTTTCACGGTGCCCAAAGGCAAATCCATTTGCGTAGCTATTTCTTCGTAAGACAATTCTTCAAAATAACGAAGTCGAACGAGTGTGCGATAATGTGGTTTGAGCTTTTCTACCACTTCGCGCATTAATTTTATTTTTTCTTTTTCAATAAACTTTTCCTCGGGGTCAAGACCATGAAACGGTAGGTTGTGCGCCATTTCGGTGCCACTCTCTTCATCGTATGTTTTGTTGATGGATAACAAATCCATTTTCTTACGACGTATAAAATCAATACAATTGTTGGAAGCTATCTTAAAAAGCCAAGTGCTAAAAGCAAATTCAGGAGTATATTGATCCAACTTTTTGAATGCTCGCCCAAAAGCTTCTATCGTCAAATCATCCGCATCGTCAGGGTTGTTGGTCATCTTTAACAACATAAAGTAAATGGCATCTTTATAGAACCCCATCAAAGCAGCATAAGCCTTTTGGTCTCCATGCGTAATGGCAAGCTGAACAAGCTTGTAATCACGTCGTGCTTTTTCCGTAAGATGTGGGTTTATTTCCATCCGTTTTGCTGTTTTGTCATGCTCGAAAACCTGACGTACAAATTGTATCCAATAAAAAATAACTCAAAAAAGGGCGAAATTAGTAAAAAATTCTTTTCCTTCAACCGAAGCATAGTATTTTTTGTTATAATAAGTTGACTTAATAACCGTATAAATAACAACGCTGCTACAACGATAATAGTATATAAGTTCGTGTAAAAAGCAATCATTGTTGCTGATAAGCCATAAAAAAGAAGGGTGGTAAGCGGAAAAAACACCAATACAATCTTGTGTTTGAATTTGTACATTTTTTTTGTTGATGCCAAATATACTTTCTTAAAATTCCATGCCGAGTAGCTTGTCTCCGGTTGGGATATCGTATGGCTTTCATGCGAAATTTCTATTTTGGTGTTCTTTCGTGTAGCATTGTTATTGACAAAAAGATCATCATCTCCCGAACGAATTTGTAAATGACTCACAAAACCTTTTTTATCAAGAAAAAAACTTTTCCGATAGGCAAGATTTCTGCCGACACCCATAAAAGGCAAACCGATTTTAGCCATCGAAAAATAGAGCATAGCGGTGTTCATCGTGTCAAATCGAATGAGTTTGTTCAACAAGCCTTTTTGCGTTCTATATCCTCCATAACCTAACACAATTTTGACTTTTGGATTCGAGAAATGAGATTGCATCCGATTAATCCAATTCTTGCCCGACGGAAAGCAATTTGTGTCGGTCAACAAAACAATGTCATTTTTAGCAGATTTGATGCCTAAGGAAAGCGGGAACTTTTTCCCTTGAAAGAAATTCTTGTTTTCTTCAATATGTAAGACTTTCAAATGGGGGTATTGACGGGAAATATCGTTCAACAAACCTATGGTGTCATCATCCGATTGGTCGTTCACAACGATGACTTCAAAATCGGGATAATCCTGTTCGAGAATCAACGGAAGGTTTTTTTCAAGATTATAATATTCATTGCGGGCACATATCACGACAGAAACAGGCAATTGGTTGACAACTACAGGCTTTTTTTTGTAAAAAGAAAAGGTTGAGAAAAATCCCCAGAAATATACCAATTGCAGTATAAATACCCCTAATAGTGCATAATACAAATACAACTGAAGATTATTAGCTAAAAACAATTCAAAAATCATACATAAGTTTTCTGATACAAAATTACACCAAATGTGCAATAACTGATAATGTGTAAAAAAAACTTATAAACTTTTTCGTGTTGTTTAATGTGAATAACTCTTTACCTTTGCAAAATGAAATTTACATTGACACACCAAGACACCCAAACATCTGCCCGAGCAGGGTTGATAGAAACCGCTCATGGCAATATAGAAACCCCTATTTTTATGCCTGTTGGAACCGCGGGCACCGTGAAGGCAATCCACCAAAAGGATTTGGAAGAAGACATAAAAGCCCAAATTATTTTGGGAAACACCTATCATTTATACCTACGTCCCGGGCTTGATGTTTTGCAAGAAGCCGGTGGGTTGCACAAATTTAATGGATGGCACAAACCTATTTTGACCGATAGCGGCGGATATCAGGTGTATTCGCTCAAAACTATTCGTAAATTTAAGAACGATGGCGTGGTGTTTCAATCGCATATAGATGGCTCGAAGCATACCTTTACTGCCGAAATTGTGATGGATATTCAACGGAAGATAGGTGCAGACATCATTATGGCGTTCGATGAATGTACGCATTATCCATGTGAATATAAGTATGCTGCCGATTCGATGAAGATGACGCACGATTGGTTGGCGCGATGTTGCAAACGTTTTGACGAAACGGAGGCTTTGTATGGCTATGAGCAAACGCTTTTTCCCATTGTGCAAGGCAGTACGTTTAAAGATTTGAGACGTATATCTGCCGAAACCATTGCTTCGCATCAGCGGGATGGCAATGCCATTGGCGGACTATCTGTGGGCGAACCTGCCGAGCAGATGTATGAAATAACCAAGTTGGTGTGTAGCATTTTGCCAAAAGACAAACCGCGCTATTTGATGGGTGTGGGAACGCCTACCAATATCTTAGAAGGCATTGCCCTCGGGGTGGATATGTTCGATTGTGTGATGCCCACTCGCAACGGACGCAATGGGTGGCTTTTCACCAAAAACGGTCGCATCAATATCCATAACGAAAAATGGAAACATGATTTTTCGCCCATAGACGAAGAGTCGTATTCCTATGTGGATGTTCATTACTCTAAAGCCTATCTTCGCCATCTATTTATATCCAATGAAATGTTGGGCGCCATGATTGCCAGCCAACATAACCTTGCTTTTTATTTATGGTTAGTGAAAGAAGCTCGAAAACACATAGTGGATGGCAGCTTTGCCTCATGGAAAAAAGAAATGGTGGGGAAGCTTGATTATAGGATTTGAGCTATTTTTTGTTATCCTGTGGACCTGTTATCTCTGATGTACAGCGATCAGAAGATACTCTTGAAGCTGCTAAAGTGGATGTCGTTGAAACTTCAAGTATAATTAAAACCGTACATTTCGATTGAACACAAAGTAGGGATTTAACTGGAAGGGCTACACGATAAATGCTTTTTTTAAAGGTGATGATTTAATAAATAAATTAAACAACGAAACTTTCAAAGAGGAGATATATTACTAGTTAGGCAACAGAAAACTTTTATTTCAAAAAGTTTTGCAACCTTATATTGTTGATGTCACAAACTAAAAAATATTAGAAGTAAAATAAATCTCGAAATATTGACGACAGTTACGCTCTTGAATTTAAAGAATAATTCCAGTTCTTCAAAGTTTCCAACCACCCCTCCCCCCATGCAACAAAAACAAAAAATAAAAGTATAAACTCTGAAAGCAAGACAATGTGGCGTTATACATAAGGCAAAAAGAAATCTCAGAAATTCATTCTTAAGAAAAGATAAAAAAGAGAGGCGACAGTACTATAAATCCTAATTAAATCAACATGAAAACAAGATTATTATTATCAATTATTTTAGTAGCGTTTGTCTCAACTATTTCAGAGGCTCAATGGAGCGCTCCTGTGAATCTTTCTCCTGCTTCAGTTTCTGCCGGATTGAATGAAAGCATGGGTCCATGTATGGCTGCCAGTGGCGATACGGTTCATGTGGTTTGGTGCGACAGGCTCGGTACAAACAAAGGGGCTATCTATTATACACATTCATGCGACACGGGCTTGACATGGAGCAATCCAATTCCGATTACTCCCTTAACCGTCAATGCATGGAACCCTGCCATAGTTGTAAATGGTGCTAACCTACACGTTGTTTGGCGTGAAATTGATACCGTGAACAATCACCGTTCTTCGCATTATTGTCGTTCGTTGAATGGCGGAAACACTTGGGGTGCCAATGTGACGCTCGATACGGCAATTGCCGATTGGCCCGCTGTGGCAGTAGCTGGCAATAGGGTGTATGTGGCAAACGATATAGTTACTTCTGCTTCTCCATATAATACTGAAGTATTTTTCCTTCGTTCAACAGACAATGGCACAACATGGAGCGCCCTCCAACAGATAACTTTTGCCACAGGTCGTTCGGAAGATGAAGCCATCATGGCTCAGGGTTCGTATGTTCACATGGCTTGGAACGATAATAGGTTTAATAGTAAGATGCGGATTTTGTATCAACACTCTTCGGACTATGGAACCACTTGGAGTGCTGCCGATACAATTGCCCCACCTTTCGCGTATGGAACTATGGTGAATTCGATGAACTCTAATATAGATATTCCGTTTGCAGGTGCACCTTCAGGACATTATCAACTTCACTTGGTGCAATCATCCGACAATGGTTTAAGCTGGGGAGCAGACCGTGATTTGAGCCTCGACCCTGTCAATACATATTATTATCCCTATTTGGTTAGAGATGGTGCCGACCTGCATCTCACCTATGTTAAATCAGGAGTAGGAGGACAATATTTACATTCTGCCGATGGCGGCACCACTTGGGATGCTCCCTATACTTTCTTTACCGGAACCATTGGAATAACAGCATTCCCGGCTTTCACGGGTTGTGTTGTGCATATCATTTATGCAAACAATACAGACCATCATATTTATTATGTACGCAATCCGACAGCTAATGCCGGACATTGCCCAATTATCACCCATGTTGCTGACAAGATAATCCCTTCAACCATTTCGATTTATCCGAATCCTGCTACAGATAACTTGACAATAGTATCTTCCCAAAAAGTCATAATACAGATTTTTAGTATCGAAGGACAAATGATGAAGACAATCAATGACAATGATGAAGAAACTACAATTGACGTAACAAATTTTTCAAGCGGAGTCTATGTAATAAAAGCAATCACAGACAAAGGAGTGACGATAAAGAAGTTTATCAAACCATAAACATTAGCATCCGGCGCAAAACATGCGTTTGCTTTCGGTGGCGGGTAATTCCGTAAATTAATGGCAATTAATAGCAACGATACTGAAAGCAAGCGTCGAAATGTTAAATTCCTCTCCGCCCATCTCAAATCGCTTCGTCGAAAAAAAATTCTCTATTTCCCCGAATCAATGTTGTTTCATCGTATGTGTGGCTCAACATTGCTTGAATCAATGTTGTTTCATCGTATGTGTGGCTCAACATTGCTTGAATCAATGTTGTTTCATCGTATGTGTGGCTCAACATTAGCCGAATCAATGTTGTTTCATCGTATGTGTGGTTCAACATTAGCCGAATCAATGTTGTTTCATCGTATGTGTGGCTCCACATTGACCGAAACAATGTTGTTTCATCATATGTGTGGCTCCACATTACCCGAAACAATGTTGTTTCATCATATGTGAGGAGAACTTTGGTCTGTAACGATTGTAAATACACAATTATACAAATCATCATTTATAATAATTATAGCTATCCTTTAGCTAAAGTTATCTATAAATAAAAAAATATATAAATTATTATAATAAAACCCTCATGTTGTTTAA
>CAIOJS010000281.1 GCA_903858655.1 uncultured bacterium
ACCGGAAAGGTCTAGGTGTCTCCAGTCTCGTTAGGATGTGGGTTCGGGAACGGCTGGAAAGCGCACATGCACGCTCATAGGCGTTTACCGCTGGCGCTACGCAAGGCAAAGGACAGAAATGGAGGGTCTTAGATAAAAAACTGTCATTTCAAGACCTGACTCCATTTGGCTTGCGTTCATCTTCCAACAGCCTGAATGCCAAGAATGAAGCGGCTTAGCGCATATTTTCAATTATATAGAACCGTTGTCCCCTTTTTCCCTGCGTAGAAATCAGCCGGAGCGTAGCGATCGGCTGTATTGGCTTGTTGGGCAATCGTTTATGTATCTTGTTATATCCAGATTCAACGTCTAACCCCGCTATTTCCGATATACGATAACTTATGACTAATAACACGCTCCATCCACACACCCACTCCGACAAAAAGAATACCTGCAGCAGTGTTGAGCAAGAGAATACCGGACGGCGCAGCAACAAAGATCGGTGCGAAGAGGGTGTTTAACAACGAGAAGATTCCAAACGCTATGCCCGTAAACCCAATGGATTGACGAAAGAAGGAGCCAGTAGAGAAAGCATCTTGAAGCAACCAATTCATCAGACCAATCCACAAACCCACCATCAAAATCCACAACATGGTTTCAGTTGGTTGTGTTAGATAGGCAGGAAAAAGTGATGGCAAAGTAAGGTAAACCAGGAAGTGGATTATAAAATACACAAGTCCCACAACCACCACAGAAATGGCCATTGGGGCGAATACGAGTCTCTGGCGGGGACGTCCATCCGTGGCTGTAAACCATCCCAATAGGACACCCAGCAAACAAATGACACTACCATCTACAAGGCCAATGCGCAGTTCCGCGGCCATAGAAGAGCCAAAGAGTAAACTCATTGCAGGAGAACTAATAAGCATCAACCCGCCGAAGGCGATCCCAAACATCAGACCTTTGGCAAACTTAGTCCCAGACAACTTCGCCTGAATCAACTGAAATATCAAAGCCAACGCTATATACGTAATGAGCAGCAGTGCAATAACAATTGGCAGAAACCATCCGCTTATAACAAAATAACTAAGAGGATATGCGTACGCTGGAGTGGGTGCCCACAAAAAATGTAACCCGATATCGATGACAAGGGAAGCCACCACAATTATAGCAGTTCTCCAATATATTGCGTGTAATGTCCACATAGCGATCTTCCTTTATTGAAAAAATGATATCCTATAAAATAGCCCAACTAAGAAATCAGCGGGAGGAGTAATCGATCCGCTGGATTGACTTTGTTAGCCTCATTTCTCGGTTTCACCTGACGACCTCACTTATTTCTGCTATCGAATTTTAGATATTTTTTTTAAATATCAGTAAATCACATAAGATTAACTCATTTTAAGGATTTCACCAGTTTCGCAATAATATTTGAGAGAAGTTGCAAGGAAGGTAAGTATTGTCATGAGCTTCCCTTGAATCGTTTTATCAACGGTATCCTCTTTTAGAGAGGTATATGTAAACATGAATTGAATGGATGAACTGGCATTGCCCTGATCTTGGAGTTCAATATCAAATTTAATGACTGCCATTTCACCACACATCAAAACGAACTGAATACGTGAATTTGGTTCGTATAAAGTTGTTGTCCAAGTTATATTGACGGGTGAATCAAATAGGATGAGCCCAGACATGTTTTCTCTAAAAATACAGTTGTTCTCATTCACGCTGCTATCCGAGTAAACTAATTGGTATTTCCAATTATCTATCCATTTCAATTCCTCAACGGGGCACAGAAGTGGGAAAATATTATCTGTGCGTGCTTTGATAATTTCCTTATGAGTGCAGATAATCCGTTTTGTTCGTAATTTGTTCATGTCGGAATCTCCTTGGTTCCTAATTTACTATTAAATTAAATGTATGTCGTAAGCTAACGATTAATATACCAAATTGGTATTTTCCGATATTCGCGTGTAATTCTAATCTATGTGAGGCAGAAAGAAAAGTAAAAAACCCTAAAAAAACAAATATAATTTAAAATTGTCACTTGGCATATCACGATAATAAAGACCAAAAACCAAGTTGGTATATCATGGGAAATTTGTCCGACCATCATCAAATTGACCGCAACGATAATTGGTTTCGGCGAAGAACTCTTCATTATATAATTGATCTATCATATGATTTAAAGAAAGTTCTTTACTATTAGTAGTGTATCCTCATAAACTTCTTTTCCAATGTTTTCATTTAGTACCATTTCCTTCCAAACATGTTTACTCGGTTTCTTGTTATATGAAAATATAGTACCTGATGCGTAATCTAATTTTTTTTCTGAAATAATCCAGCTTGCCGCGCTTCCACTAAGCCGAGTAGTCGAGGTATCCGGTAAGAATATTCCAATAATTGGCATGAGCCATTTCCA
>CAIOJS010000282.1 GCA_903858655.1 uncultured bacterium
ATCAAAATACCAACGAACTTTATGTGGCTGGGTCCACTACTAGTACTAATTTCCCAATAACTGCCGGTGCATATCAAACAACATACGGTGGAGGGGGTTACGATAATTTTGTTTTAAAGCTTAATAATTCGGGAAGTAGCCTATTATATTCTACTTATGTGGGTGGTTATGGGAATGAACAGGTATCGGGTATCAAAATTGATAATGCCGGAAATGCTTATGTAACGGGTCAAACCACTGCTGGATTCCCTGTAACTACAGGTGCTTATCAAACTACGTATGGCGGAGGGGTTTGGGATTTTTATGCATTTAAACTCAATGCTGCCGGCTCGGCTTTAATTTATTCAACCTATCTTGGTGGTAGTGGCGATGACAGAGGGGGCGGAAACGCTCTTGATCAGAATTTGAACTTATATTTACATGGCATGACAGATGGTAATTTCCCGACAACGGCAGGAGCATTTCAAACAACCTATGGCGGCGGACCATCTGATTGTTTTGTGACCAAATTAAATGCTTCCGGCAGTGCCTTATTATATTCTACTTATTTAGGGGGACCAGGCGATGATTATGAAAGAGCAGGTATTGAAGTTGACAATAATGGTCAAGTTTACATAACTGGTTTATGTGAGGCGGGTTTTCCAACGACACCTGGTGCCTATGATGTCACACACAACGGAGGCTATGATGTTTTTGTAACTAAGCTGAAAAGTGATGGCAGCGGATTAATGTTTTCAACTTATCTGGGTGGTAGTGGAGATGATATTGGTTTTAAACTAACGTTTAACTCAAATAAAGAGGTCTTTGTAACCGGTCAGGCGAGCAGCACATTCCCTGTAACTCCATGCGCTTATGATGTTACTTTTAACGGTATATATGATGGTTTTATTTCGAAGTTTGATAGCACGGGATCCAATTTGCTGTATTCTACGTTTATTGGTGGAAGCAGTTATGACCGTGGAAGTTCAATAGTGGTTGATGGCGATACAATTTATATGGTAGGATATACGCAGTCGTCGAATTTTCCAACCACAGCGGGATGTTTCGATGCGTCATTCAATGGTGGCACAAATGATATTTTTGCATTAAAGCTTCTGATTGAAAATGATATTACTGTTGATTTTAGTTGCCCACCAACAGCTTGTATAGGTCAAAATGTTACTTTCACCAACAACTCTTCAGGAGCCACAAATTATTTGTGGTCATTTGGCAATGGAAATTCAAGCACTAATGCTATTCCTATTTATAGTTATCCTGCTGCCGGAACTTATTATATAAACCTGACAGCATCGGGTTCTTGCGGCAATAGTGTACATACAGATACAATAGTCATCTTACCACCTCCAACATTTTCTGTATCTCATGATACAACAATTTGTAGTGGCAGTCCTATTACTTTACATGCTTCGGGAGCTGCCACCTATTCATGGAATACTACTCCCATACAAACCGGCTCAAATATCACGGTCAACCCTACCTCATTAACCACCTATATCGTAACTGCCACAGATGTCCACGGGTGCACCAATACGGCAGACATAAACGTTCAAGTAAATAATAGCATACCCATTTCCGTCACTGCAAATCCTCCAACAATTTGTCTCGGATATTCATCCTCCTTAACAGCTACAGGAGGAACTACCTATTCCTGGAATACTGTGCCTCCACAAAATGGGGCAACTATAGTTGTGAATCCCAATACTACAACTTCTTATACAGTGACAGGGTTAGCTTATAATTGTAGTGGCACTGCAACAGTCACTATAGTGGTCGTGCTTGATTCTTTACTCGCTGACTTTAATTGTCCACCAACAGCTTGTACTGATCAGAATATTTCTTTCATAAACAACTCTATTGGTGCGAATGATTATGTTTGGTCATTTGGGGACGGTACTACTAACACTACTATGAATCCCGTTTACAGTTATAATCCTAGCGGAATTTATTATATTACGCTGGCAGCCTCGGGAATATGCGGAAATAGTTTCCATACAGATACGATTACCATATCATCTTATCCAACATTATCTATTACTCAAGATAAAACAATATGCCTTGGCACAGAAGAAAAACTTTATGCAAGTGGTGGTAATGATTATATATGGACACCTGTAAACTCGCTAAACAATCCAACTATATCAGATCCAATTGCCAGCCCAACCACAACTACAACATATACTGTAGCTATTAATTCAACAGGTTGCAGTGCATCAGGAACCGTTACGCTAACTGTTTGCGAATGCACATTGACTATACCCAATATATTTACACCGAATGGTGATCAAATAAATGATTTTTTTGAAATAATCTATCATGGGTGTGAATCGTACCATTTGCTTATTTATAACCGCTGGGGAGTAAAGATATTCGAAAGTGAAGACCCGATTTACCAATGGAATGGAAGGGCACCAAATAAACAGAAAGTTGCCGAAGGTGTATATTTTTATGTACTTACTATTGGCAGCAATTCTTATAACGGCACTGTGACTCTTTTAAGATAACGCGAATTCAATTCAAGTCTCATTTTTTCAAAATTACTGAGCCAAAAATAAGTATTCCAAATAAACCTAGAATAAATTAGAAGGAAATACTTATTTTTTTGAAAAAAAATAACTAGGATTGAAAAAATAAGTATCTTTGTTGTCGTAAAATTAATCATGCTTATTATGAAGCAATTATATCGGGTAATACATTTCAGTTCTTTTAGGTTCAGATTAATAGTTTTGCTAATTAGTTTGTGGTCCTGTAATGCCCTATTATTCGCAAATTTCATTCCTGATAGACAAATAAAATCAGACACATCAAACGCAAACAAGCTTGCAATGCCTTTGTGTTTTGTAAAAAACGAGGGTCAATACTCCTCCGAATTCAAATACAAACTTCATACAGCCGGATTGAACCTCTTTTTTTCTGACTCCAACGTTACCTATCAGTTTTACATACAACAAAAATCTGTTGATAGTATAGGTCTTTCTGATAAAAAAATAAATGCCAAGGTCAATAATATTGCTGTGTCATTTTTACATACTTCCAAAGATGTCGCCTTGCTTGGTGAAGAAAAGCTAGAAACTAAGAATAACTTCTTTATAGGTAATAATCCCGCGAATTGGCAACTAGACGTGCCGCTTTTTAAGAATCTCATGTATAATAACATTTACAAAAATGTAGATATTAAATACTATTCATTAAAGGGGAAAATAAAGTACGATATTATAGTTCATCCGCAAGGGACAATTGATGATGTTTTGCTTCAATATAAAGGAATAGAAAGAGTACGTAAAGCTGAAAATGGGAGCCTAACCATTATATCTAAAAATGGCACTTATACTGAAGACATCCCGGAAGCTTTTCAAATTATAGATAATAAAAAACAAGCTGTAAAAGTTGATTATCAGATAAGAGGTAAAAATGTTGTTGGTTTCAAAATCTTGTCGCCCTATAATCCTTCTTATGATATAATTATTGACCCTGCCTTGATTTATTCCACTTTTATTGGCGGCAGCGGTGATGACATGATGTATCTGGGCTACTTAGTAAAAGACAATCAGGGTTGTATTTATACATGTGGTCAGACATTAAGTGCAAATTTCCCTGTAACCCCCGGAGCTTATGATGTTTCAATTAATGGAAATTACGATTGTTTCGTATTGAAATTAAACAAAACTGGCACAGCTTTAGTTTATGCCACTTTTATTGGAGGTTCTGACGTAGATCAACCTAATTCACTTGCAATAAATCAAAATACCAACGAACTTTATGTGGCTGGGTCCACTACTAGTACTAATTTCCCAATAACTGCCGGTGCATATCAAACAACATACGGTGGAGGGGGTTACGATAATTTTGTTTTAAAGCTTAATAATTCGGGAAGTAGCC
>CAIOJS010000283.1 GCA_903858655.1 uncultured bacterium
CTGTGACGCAGAGCCACGTTGCTGTGACGCAGAGCCACGTTGCTGTGACGCAGAGCCACGTTGCTGTGAAGCAGACTCAGTTTGCTTAAGAGCAGAGATGAATTTTTGTGATACAAAGTGAAAGAAATCCGTAGCAAAACGTAAAAAACGTTGAGCCAAAGACACGGTCTTTGTAGCTATAATACAGTGAATTGTGTTCGAGAATAATGGTTTGGAAATAGAAAAAAGCAACTTAGCCCTCCGAAAAGAAGGCAAATAAGGGAAGAAACATAGACCAAGCGTGCTCATACTTGATAGAAATAAAATTTGGGCAAAGATAATACTTTTTTTCCTAAATGCAAGAAAAAAAAATAAAAAAGTGATTTTTTTTTATTTGAGGTGTTTTTTTTATGGTCATATTGAAGTTATAATTGTTGTGGGATTTGATTGGTGGAGATGATGGTTTTAGGGGTTTAAGAAGTTACACGGAGATACACAGAGTTAAAGAGATACACAGAGAAATTAGAACATAAGGATAAACCTTGGAACTCGCCTAAAGCTCGCCTAACTCCAAGGTATAATCAAATTGCAAATCCTCATGCAGGGTGCTGACTGCTGTGGTGATTTTCTGTATCTGCCTAAGATATAACTTTCCCAAGGCTGCATGATCAGGCAGTGGGACACCCAACTTTTTGACGCTCCTGCAAAAATAGATAAGCAACTCCACCTCCACCTGTTTGTTGCTAGTATATTTAATGTATTTATTCGTTAGGCGCAGTATTTTGCGCAACGATTTCTTAATTGTGTAGAGGGTAAACATATTTATCTCCGCGAACTGCGCATCCATACTCTCCTTCACCTCTTTGATATATTGCGGTTGATCCACCGCATGAAACAGCAGATACGTCAACAACTCCTTATTATCCTTGGAATGTTTCGTGAGTTGCATCATCATATCCAACACCTGCGACGCAGGCAGCAGCGATAATTCCGATTTCAATTCTTTAAGAGAGGCAGCTTTCATAACAAAGACAAGAATAATACTATATTTTTAGCGTCACAAAATTACAAAAAACTTTCACGCCAACAGATATAATTCCAAAATACCCACAAATAATCCCACCAAGAAGAAAAATAAATCAAAGTATCACCACAAAGACACCAAGTCACAAAGCATCACAAAGTATTGTCTATCTAAATAAAAATCTTTTATTTCTTCGCGTCTTAGTGCCTTCGTGTCTTGGTGTCTTCGTGTTAAGATTAAGGTCGTGTTCTTAGTATTTGGATCTTGGTATTTGGTATTTGGGTCTTGCCCCCCTCACACCTCATAACTCTCCCCCTCCTCAGCCAACTCCGTCCGCTCAAACACCTCCCGCGTCTCTTCCAACAGCGGCATCAAATCATCATAGCGTGCCGAAAAATGTCCTATCAGCAACTTCTTCGCTTGCGCTTCCAGGGCTATCTCCGCTGCTTGTCGTGTTGTGGCATGCTGTTTCTCGGCGGCTGTCGCTGCCATATCGTGCATAAACGTCGTCTCATGATACAACAAATCCGCCCCTGCCACATGCGGCACTATCTCCCGACTGTACGCCGTATCCGAACAATACGCAAACACCTTCGGCGCCTCCCGCTTCAGCGTCAGCGACGCATTCGCATGCAGCTTTCCGTGGCTGTCCACATAATCGCCTCCTCTTTTTATTCTAGCCAGTTCCCCGAAAGGGATATGCAGCTTCTCGATTCGTTCTCTGTTGAGGTGCAACAACTCATGCTTCTCCTCGAAACGAAAACCATGCGTAGGCACACGATGCACCAACGGAAACGACGAAATCTTTATCAGCTCATCTTCCCACAAAACCGCTGCCTTCTCGGGCTCCAGCGCATGAAACACCAGCGGATACACTAGCGTCGTGGCAGAAACCTCCAGTTGCAAGCGCAAAATATCCATCAGCACGCTATTGCCATACACATGCAAGGCAGCGCTGCGTCCAAACAGATGCATCGTAAACAGCAGCCCCGCCAGTCCCAGATAATGATCCCCATGCAGATGCGAAATAAAAATATGCTCTATCCGTTGAAACTTCACCCCATACTTCCGCAACTGCATCTGCGTCCCTTCCCCGCAATCAATCAAAAACATCCTGTCGCCCATCGTCACCACCTGCGCACTCGGATTCCGATGCTTCGTTGGCGTCGCCGAACTACACCCTAATATCTTTACTGAAAATTTCATGCCTGCAAAGGTAAGCAAAAAAGTAATAGGAGTTCGGAGTTTAGATTTGTGATTTTAGATTTTAGATTTGTGATTTTTGATTTGGAATTTGAAGCTTGGTATTTGGAGTTCAGCCACTACGAATTACGAATGGGCGAATTACGAATTACGAATGGATTACGAATGGATTACGAATGGGCGAATTACGAATACCAAGCTCTAGATATTCCAATAAGCTCCAATATCTCTGTGAAACTCTATTTCTCTGTGTATCTCTGTGTAATACCGATACGGTATCTGTAATAGTCCAATAAATTGAACTATAACAGCTACTCTACCGGCATTATACTTAACGGAGTTTGGATTAAAATATAGAAAGTAATGGTATAACTTTTTGAACCACGGAGACTCCCGACTTCCAGTACGGGACAGGACTAAGAGCACTAAGTTACACTAAGAAGAAAAGCAATAAAACAATTCAACAATAGAGCTATTACAAAACTCTTTCATTAAAAGTGAGTTTATAAACTTTCATTTCCAACGCAGCATCCACACATACAACTTCTCCACCTTTTCGCGTGCCCAAGGGGTTTTGCGGAGGAACTTCAAACTGGATTTGATGCTGGGACTGGATTTGAAGCAATTGATGTTGACCTGTTCCGCCATATAGTCCCAACCGAATTCTTCTACCAATTCATTTAGTATCATCTCCAAGGTTTTGCCGTGGAGGGGGTTGTTGGTTTGCTCTTCTGCCATAGTTTAATAGCGCGATTTGCCCGACTTGTTGTTCTTCTTTATCCGCTTGCCGCCTTTGGTGAACTTTGGATTGCGCTTGTAGGCACTGCCCAAGTTTATCTTCTTGTTCTTGTCTTTCTTTTCGTGAAAGGCACCTTGGGAGTTCTTTAGGTCGGGCGTCTTCAGGTAGTTCTTGTCGAATAGTCTGGTGGGTTTTTCATCCTCGCCATAGATGGTTGACCAAACAAGATTGGCAGGGAGGTCGAGCAACGGAATGGGCTTCTGCATCAAATCTTCTATCGCTGATTGGCGTTCTTCTTCCATGGGGGATATGAAGGCGATGGCACTTCCCTCCTTGTCGGCACGACCTGTACGCCCGATGCGGTGGAGGTAATCGCCTGCTTCTTCGGGCATGTCGAAATTCACTACGTGGGTCACGTCGGTGATGTCCATCCCACGAGCAATGATGTCGGTGGCAATCAATACGCGGAAGTCGCCGTCCACAAAATGTTTTAAGGCGATGAGGCGGTTGTTGTGGGATTTGTTGGAATGGATGACGCCTACCTTTTCGGGAAACAGCTTGTCCATCTGCTCAAACAATCTGTCGGCTAACTTTTTCAGACTTACAAACACCAACACTTTGCTCAAATCATCATTTTCCTTGAGCAATAGCTCCAAGAGGTTCACCTTGGTGATGAAGTTGGGCACACAATAGGCTGTTTGGGCAATCTTGTCAATGGGAGTACCATGGGCAGCAATCTCTATCTTGTGAGGTATGGGGATATTCTTCGCGATAAAAGCTTCCACATCCTCCGTGAGTGTTGCGGAGAACATCAGGGTTTGACGTTTCTCGGGCAATAGCTCTAAGAGATTGGTCAACTCCACACGGAAGCCCAAGCCCAACATCTTATCCACTTCATCTATCACTAGTTTTTGGATATTCTTCAGACGTAAAACGCCCGTCAAAGCCAAATCAATCAAACGACCGGGGGTTGCCACCAAGACATCCATGCCATCATACATCATTTGTTTTTGGGTGTTGATATTGGTGCCACCATAGATTCCTTCGGAGCGGATAGCGGAATGCACGGTAAGCTTTTTGATTTCATTCAATATCTGCATCACCAACTCGCGCGTGGGTGCTACAATCAAAATACGCGGATCTTTCTTTTCAGAATATTCTAATTGGCGCAACAAAGGCAAGAGATACGCAAAGGTTTTTCCTGTCCCTGTTTGCGCAATTCCGACGACATTTCTGCCTGCCATAATAACGGGAAAGGCTTGCTGCTGAATGGGTGTAGGATATACATACTCCAAATCGGCTAAAGCCATCAGGAGTGCATCGTTTAAGTTTAATTCTTCGAAAATCAAAATAATGAGATTAATTGTGGGTGCAAAGGTAGTGAGAATATGCATCAAGTGAAAATAATTCAATAATAATCGTGAAAAATTCTTTGCTTTCAATAGAATAGCTTACCTTTGCCGCGGTCGCATTTCCATTCCTAAAATACGCCAAATAATCTACTAAACCACACCAATTATCCACACCAAACATAACATTAAAATATTTTTATCATGATGAATGAAGGAAAATACATCCTCCTTTGGCAGAAATACGCACCCGTTATCCACGTGCTGCTGAAGAATACAGATGTTAAGAATCAGACACTGCAGCTCTACAGACACGAATTTGAGCATGTTGGTCAAAAACAAAAGACAAGCGTTAACTTTAGTTTCGATTTGATTAAGGGCAGACCGACCAACATCGCAGGCACATTGGGCATTGCTCGCGACCTCTGTCATGTGCTCGACAACAAAGCTGAAACCAAACTTTTGCTGAAAGAACGTAAGATTAAAGTCAGTGTGGGCAAAACCTACGAACTGCAACTCACAAAAATCGAAGAGCAACTAGCTCCCGAAGCGGTTTAACCTCCTTTGGGTTGAAGGTCAAAATCTGCGAAGCGAAAGATTTTGAATCCGCATCGTATTATTATTTATACCGACGGCAGTTGCGACACGCAGCACGCTGTTGGAGCTTGGGCAGCTATACTTTTTGTGCAAGGCACTAAAATAGTATTGCAAGGCGAAGCTGAAAACACTACCAACAATCGTATGGAACTGATGGCTGTTATAGAAGCTATCGAATATGTGGATACACATTATCCCGACACTACTATGGAGATTTATACCGATAGTCAATATGTGGTTAGGCTTCCCGAAAGGCAAGAAAAACTTTTAGCCAATAACTTCCATACCAAGAAAGGAACTCCCATACAAAATTATGATTTGGTTCAGATATTATTACAAAAGCTTGAAAATACTAAAGTAGCCTTAAGCAAGGTTGCAGCACATCAAGGCAAATGCGTTTCAGAAATTACTAAATTCAATACCGAAGTAGATAGGATTTGTCGCAAACATGTTCGAGAATTTGTAAAAGAAAATTATAAGGGTATTTCCGATTAGATCGTAGTTTGTTCTGCCAATTAAGAATAGATACTACCACATCGAAATAAATTAAACGATACGATAATTCTTATACGAAGAATCCAATCCGATATATTTCTTTAAAAACAACTTCATTTTTTCTTTGCCCGATACGCTATTCAGAGAAATATCATGGTCGAACTTCCAATTTTTCGTTTGAATTCTATCATGCATTACTTGCGGATGCGTGCCTTCAAAATGTTTAAGAGCATCTATTGCTGAATAATCGAATTCCGCACCTTTCGCAATGTTTTCATCCAACCACTTATCATCGTGCCAGTATTTGTGAAAATTTAATTGCTTATTTTGCATCGCTTCAGGAGGTTTCACCCAACCATAATGGAACATATAGGCATCAATAGGTTTCACACGAAGTTTCTCATTGTCTCCCTTTCGAAATCCTTGCGCATCTCGAAATGAATATATGCTTCTATTATTTCTTATAATTCGAATTTCATTTTGATACCATTTAGAACTGCTGCCCACATAATCATAGGAGCCATAAAAGTGCAAATAATTAAACAAAAGTCCATCCACATTATCATCGTCCTTATGTAATTTCATGCCGTTATAGATATTGTCAAGATACTTTTCGTGCACTACTTCATCGCCTTGTATATAAAAGCACCAATCCGAATCGGCACTTATCGCAGCAAAAGCTTTATCTGTTTCAAGTGCTAAAACCTTACCGCCTTGCCTACAACTCTCATCCCAGATGGTTTCAATAATTCGTATTTTATCGGTATCAATACGCTTGATTACATTAAGCGTATCGTCAGATGATTTCCCAACGGCAACAATAAACTCGTCACACAGTGGCAATATAGAGTTAATGGCTTCCACAATCGGGTAGTCGTATTTTATCGCATCCTTAATAAAGGTAAATCCACTAACTTTCATTTCATTCGATGTGTTTCTTACGTTCAGTTGATGAGACTATTTTTTGTCTTTGGAAAACGTCTTCACATAAGCATCCCATTCTTGCGTCTTGTAGGCATTATCGTTGAAGTAATGTAAAATAACGTCAAGATGTTCGGGAGTGAGATATTGATTTACCTTTGTCAGAAACTTCATATCTTCATCAAAGAACAAGGTGCAAGGTATTGCCACTTGATTTCCCAATAAAGCTTGTAGAAAAGGATTGAAAGCTTGGCTGTCGAAAGTGGTTACATACACCTTATTGTCATACGTAATGCTGTCCTTAGACAAAGCATCCATGTAAACCGCATGAAAATTCTTATTGATATAATCCGTCACCTCGCTATTATTAAAAGTACTCTTCATCATCGCTTTCCCGCCGTTGCACCATGATGTACTGACGAAGACCATCGTCTTGCGTTTCACCATATCGTTTTTCTTGGTGGCATCATTAAATCTATGCATCCACAACACCGAATCCTTATTGACGAAAGTTGAATCGGGATAGAAAGCTTTTTGATAGTACTTCTGAAAATCTGCCACCGAAGTGGTGTTGAAGATATACTCTACGGCGTAAACCAAAAGCGGTTCGATGGTTTTCACATCCATATAACCCGGAGCCAATAGCTTAAACTTATAATCGTTGTTATAAAAAACCGTAGTGGGATACGACAGCTTGCCTTCGAGCATCTCAATCGCCAATTCATTTGGAGGACGGTTGCCCACGCCTTTATTGATGTATTTTTTATCCAAAAACTCTATGGTATCTTTGGATTCAGCGTCGAAACGCACGGAATAGAAATATGCATTGATATAGGCTGCCAAGCCGGGGTTGGAGAAGGTGGTTTTCATCATGTGTTTACACCAACCGCACCAATCGGTGTAAACATCTATCAAAAATGGTTTGGGTTGTTTCTTATTGAGTTCCTGAGCAGTTTTCAAATCGAGCCATTTCACAAGACCAAGATTCTCAGGTTCGAGAAGCTGTGCTTGTGCCGTAGTAAACTTGGCGGCGAAAACAACAATAAACAACAAAGGAAGCCATGGACGAAGGTAATTTTTCATAATTCTCAAGTCAAATATTTTGTGGTGAACATAGAAATCGAATGCAAAGGTACAAAAAGCTGTTTACTTGAGCCGATAAAGTACATTATTTTCATCATAAAACAGTTCGATAACCTCCAACATGATAAGATTAACGAGGATAGTTTCCGCCTTATTGCGTGCAATTCCCGCCAACTTACAAAATTTGCTCGACGAGATTTGTTCGTTGTTAGTCAGGTATTCCAAAAGCGTTTTCTCTTTCTCCGTATAATGAATATGCGTGGGCAAAGCCGTCAACTTTCGCTTCCACACCCGCAACAAGACCGCATTTGCCAAATAATTATTGTCGGCAACACGCACATACGCCAACCATTTCCCCTCCTGATTCTCGGCATAACAAATCGCACCCTCCATTTTGGGTATCTTCAGCTCCAACACCGTTTTGCCGCCCTCGTTCCATTGAGTTGCTTTGAAGGCAACTTCGGGTTGACAATACATCTTTGCGGAAGCTTCTGCCATATAGATTTCCTCATCGGAGCGAACCCCCGAAATGTTGCCGTTATCCTTCACCCCTATCAACAAAACGCCGCCATCGGTGTTGCTAAACGCAGAAATGGTGCGAGCAATCTTTCGCGAATCGGAAATTTCGAACTTAAAGTCAAGCCGTTTATGTTCGCCTTGCTCTATCAGACCTTGGATATGCGACTTTTTGGGAATCACAGCGCTCGTTTGCGTAAAATGATTAAGCCAACAAAGGTGAGAAAGCCATTCAAGATAAGCAATTCGAAGCCGAATTTATAGCCAAGCCACGCAGCAGAATTATCGCTAAGGACATAACAAATGATGGGCGAAAGTATCGCCACCAAGGGCACCCATTTATCTTTCACTTTGAAACGTGTGAACAATCCGAAGGCGTATAAGCCCAACAACGGTCCGTAGGTGTAACCCGCGATAGTAAATAATTTATCTATGAGTGCCTTATCATAAAAGAAGCGAAAAACTATCACCACCACCAACATCGTCAGCGCAAAACCGATGTGAACCAAATAGCGTATGTTGGTCTTTTTCTTTTCTGTGAGATGCGTTTTCTTTTGCACGCCCAAGAAATCTATGCAAAAGGAGGTGGTCAATGCCGTGAGGGCGCCATCTGCGCTTGGATATGCCGCAGAAATCAGTCCGATGAAGAACACCAATCCCGCCAAGGGACCGAGATATTGCAAGGTGATGGTAGGAAATATATCGTCGGTGCTCGCGAGTTTCGTCAGGTCTATCCCCTTCGCGTTAGCATACGTAAACAAGGCGGCACCGAGGAACAGAAACATAAAATTGACCACCACGATGATAAAACTGAAGCTCATCATATTCTTTTTCGCGTCGCGGATGTTGCGACAACTCAGATTTTTCTGCATCATCTCTTGGTCGAGCCCTGTCATGACGATGGTGATGAACATACCACTAAAGAATTGCTTCACGAAGTTGTTCTTCGGCGCCCAATCAGTCACGATAACTTTAGAATAGTCGCTCGTGAATATCTTCGACACCAGTTCCGAGAACGAGAAATGCAAATCTTTCGTGATGAGGATAACAGAAATCACAACGGCTAACAGCATGAAAGTCGTTTGCAGCGTATCGGTCCAGATGATGGTCTTGATGCCTCCTTTGAAGGTATAGAGGATGATGAGCGAGATGAAGATAACCACCGTGAGCCAGAACGGAAAGCCCCAGGCGTCGAACACAAAATGTTGTAGCACATAAATCACCAAAAACATCCTTAAAGAAGCTCCCAAGACTCTCGAAAGCAAGAAATAGAAGGCGCCCGTTTTGTACGACCAGAAGCCGAAACGTTGTTCCAAATAGCTGTAAATAGATGTCAGGTTCAGTCGGTAATACATCGGCAGCAACACATTCGCGATGATGATATAGCCGAACAAATACCCGACAACTATCATAAAATAAGAGAACTGACTACTGCCAACCCAGCCCGGCACCGACATAAAGGTGACGCCCGACAACGAAGCGCCTATCATGCCATAAGCCACCACATACCACGGCGACGTTTTGTTGCCGATATAAAAGCTTTCGTTGTTCGCTTTCCGCGCCGTGAGGAACGTAATCAGGAACAGCAGCAAGGTGTAAGCAAAAAAACAACTTAGGAGTATTGTAGGATTCACAGTTAAAATTTTCTACAAAAATAAACTTTTTTCTTTTAGGGTGATGAGTTTATTCGTTAATTGGTTGATTATGTCAATTAGGTGAATGGTTTTATTGTTCTATTGTTAGATTGTTTTATTGTTGGTGAAAGGATTGGTCAATGAGGTCAAATGCTTCAATAGTAGGATGTCAAGCATCACACATCGTATCATTCTTCTCCCACAATCGCCCATCCTAAATCACAATTCTAAAATCTAAAATCTCAAATCATAAATAATTTTCCGTAATTTTGCAGGCAAAAATATATACCCGTGGCTAATTATCCTTCAAAATTATTCGAGCAAGCTGTCAATGAATTTGCGAAACTCCCCGGCATTGGTCGCAAGTCGGCGGTGCGTATGGTATTGTATTTGTTGCGCGAAGATGCTGACACTGCCGAACTCTTGGGCAACACCATCGTCAAGTTGCGTCAAGAGATTCGCTATTGCCATCAGTGCTACAACATTACGGAGACCGAATCGTGCGACATTTGCGCCAATCCCAAGCGCGACCCATCCCTCATCTGCGTGGTGGAAGACATCCGCGACGTCATTGCGGTCGAAAACACCAATCAATACACCGGCGTCTATCATGTGTTGGGCGGCATCATCTCTCCGATTGACGGCATCGGTCCCAACGATTTAAACATCGTACCCCTGCTCAATCGCCTCGCCACGGGCGTCTGCAAAGAGGTCATCCTTGCGCTGCCCGCCACCATCGAGGGCGACACAACGAGCTTCTTCCTCTACAAAAAACTCAGCGCTTTCCCCATCAACGTCAGCTCGATAGCCCGCGGCATCTCCTTCGGCGATGAATTGGAATATGCGGATGAAGTTACGCTTGGACGGTCTATTGTGAATCGGACGCCTTATCAAGCGGCGGGACAGTAGTAGTTGTGTGTTTTTTGTTCGGAGTTCGAAGGGGGCAATATTTTTAAGTTTGAAATGACTTAAATGCAGAAAATATTTTAAAAGTAGAAGTTTTTCTTAGCTAATAAATCCGTAATACGTATATTTGTACCCAAATTGATGATTATGCACAATGTGAACCAACTTATTTTAGGCGACAATTTAGAAATTCTGAAAAAATTGGAAGCCGAAACCATAGATTTGATTTATCTCGACCCACCTTTTTTCTCGAATAGAAATTATGAGGTGATTTGGGGAGATGCAGGCGAAGTGCGTAGCTTTCAAGACCGTTGGAGCGGAGGCATTGACCATTATATTGCTTGGTTGAAGGAACGTGTGATGGAGATGCACCGCATTCTGAAACCCACAGGGAGCATTTTTCTGCATTGCGATTGGCATGCGAATGCGTATATCCGAGTGGAAATATTGGATAAGATATTTGGGGGAAACAATTTCAGAAATGAAATTATTTGGAAGCGCACTAATTCAAAAGGATTGGCTTTTACGCGTATGGCTCACAACTGTGATTCTATTTTTTATTATACTAAAACAGATAAATTTACTTGGAGGCAATTGTATATTGAACATAGTGAAAAGTATCTTGAAGATTTTTATAAATTTGATGATGGTGATGGAAGAAAATATCAATTGGCGGATTTAACTAATCCTAATAAAGATAGACCAAATTTAGAGTATGAATTTTTAGGGGTTAAAAGGGTGTGGAGATGGACTAAAAGTAGAATGGAAAAGGCTTATGAGGATGGATTAATATTTCAAAATAAAGAAGGAGCGGTTCCTCGTTTAAAAAGATATTTAGATGAACAAGAAGGAAATCCAATTGATGATAATTGGATTGATATTGTAAATGTAAATTCTAAATCTAAAGAAGGTATCGGTTATCCTACTCAAAAACCCGAAGCCCTTATGCAACGTATCATCGAAATGGCGTCGAACGAAGGTGACACTATTTTAGACCCTTTTGTGGGTGGCGGAACCACCATAGCCGTTGCGGATAAACTCAACAGGCAATGGATAGGCATTGACCAATCGGTGCAGGCGGTGAAGGTTACTGAGTTTCGCTTGAACCAACAGCAGGATTTGTTTTCCAAACCTTTTATAGTGCAGTTGCATAAGTATGACTACGATATGTTGCGTTTTCAGAATGCCTTTGAGTTTGAGAGTTGGATTATCACCCAATTTGGAGGGCAGCCGCAAAATAAAAAGGGCGGCGACAAAGGTATTGACGGGAAAAGCAAAGAGAATGCACCCATACAGGTGAAACGCTCGGACGATGTGGGCGTTAATGTGATTAAAAATTTCTTTGTGTCGGCGATGCAGTATGATAAAAAACTCTTTGAGGTCAATAAGGCAGCCGACAAAATCGTGGGTTATATCATTGCTTTTTCTTTTGGCAAGGGAGCCATTCAGGAGGCGGCGCGATTGAAAAATCATGAAAACATTCATATCAAATTGGTGCGCGTGGACGAAATTATTCCAATAGCCAAGAAGCCTACGCTTAGCGTTGAGGTGAAAGAGGTGAGCAGCGACAAAAAGGGGCTGAAAGAAATTGGTTTCAGCGCAACGGGACATAGCCCTGCGGGCATAGAATTTTTTTCGTGGGATTTTGATTATAAAGATAATCTGTTTAAAGCCGAAGTGCTGTTGGACAAAAAGGGCGAACAGATATGGAAATTTAAACCCGGGCAGCATATCATAGCCGTGAAGGTGATAGATAATGATGGTTTGGAAAACATAGAGGTGATTCGGCTGAAGGTGAATGGAGGGGTGGAACGGGAAAAGTAATAACTCCGCCTTTTAAGGCGGAGTCAGGTAAAAAACCACCACAGTAGGATTTTAATCCTGCATAATAACTCCGCCATTTATGGCGTTGATAAACAAAGAAAGGAATCATGGCTAAAGCCATAGCTTCTGTCGCTTCATAAACTCCGCCTTAAAAGGCGGAGATAATAGTAACTCCACCTTATGAGGCGGAGTCAGGTAAAAAACCAACTCAGTAGAATTTTAGTTCTACATAATAACTCCGCCATTTATGGCGGAGAAAAGGAGATCAAAGACATAAGGGCTTTAGCCCTGCCAAGTAATTTAATAAATTAAGATATAGATATTCATAAAAGAAAACATATCATTCATTAATAGTAAAATCAAATTGTTATGCCGTTTGTAAAGATTATGGTACATGCCGTTTGGCGCACAAAAAATCATCAACCGTTTCTCACCAAAGAAATTAAGGATAAGGTTATAGCTCACATAAAAGAAAATTCGCGTGAGAAAAAAATATATATAGATAGTTTGAATGGTCATGTGGATCATCTGCATTGTTTGTTTGCTTTGAATGCAGATATGGCATTAACTAAAGCATTGCAATTGCTTAAAGGGGAATCCTCTCATTGGATTAATGCAAATAAATTGACTAATACGCCTTTTGAGTGGGCTGATGAGTATTATGGTGTGTCAGTTAGTGAATCGCATATTGAGTCAGTGCGACATTATATACTCACTCAGGAAGAACATCATAAAAAAATGACGTTTATGGAGGAATATGAAAGGTTTATAAAAAAGTATAATCTTGATGGTCAAGGCTAAAGCCTTGTGGTTGGGTAGGCTTCGCTGCTCCGCCTTGAAAGGCGGAGTTATTAAGCCTTTTATCAGAATTAGAGTTGATTGGTTTCGCTGCTCCGCCTTGAAAGGCGGAGTTAATAGTTTTTTTATCAGGGCTAAAGCCCTTCTTGTCAGCTTATCTTTGCTCCGCCTTAAAAGGCGGAGTTAATCCTAATAACTCCGCCTTTTAAGGCGGAGCTTGCCAACTCAGCTAATCAGCATGGGCTTTAGCTCTGACAGCCTTTTTTTTTCTTTATTCAGGGCTAAAGCCCC
>CAIOJS010000284.1 GCA_903858655.1 uncultured bacterium
CGTTTTGTCATCTTTTATCTGAAGTTGTCATGCTATGCTGTAAGTTGTCAAGATATGTTTTAAGTTGTCAAGATATGTTTTAAGTTGTCAAGATATGTTTTAAGTTGTCAAGATATATTTTAAGTTGTCAAGATAAATTTTAATTTGTCAAGATAAATTTTAATTTGTCAAGATATATTTTAATTTGTCAAAATATGTTTTAAGTTGTCAAGATATGTTTTAAGTTGTCAAGATATATTATAAGTTGTCAAATCAAATTATAAGTTGACAAATCAATAATAACAACTTCAACCTCTCCAACAACTTTAAATACTTGAAGTACTTGAAGTACTTTAGGCACTTTAAATACTCAAGGCACTTTAGGCACTTTTACCACCCTTTTCAGCGTCAGCAAATTCATAGGATTGCTGCCCAATCCGCTGATGTTTTTCTGCGTAAATCGCAAGACGATGTCATAATAAAGCACCACGACGGGAGCTTCTTCCATAATGATGCTGTCCATTTGGGCATATAGCAGGGTTCGCAAGCTATCATTGGTTTGTGTGCGCGATTGTTCGAAGAGTTTATCGAAGTTTGCGTTTGAGAAATGAGTATAATTGGGTCCTTTTGGGCAGAAATTCTTTGAATAAAACAAGGACAAATAATTTTCCATATCGGGATAATCGGCTATCCACGAGGCGCGGAAGAAACTCAGCTTCGACTTGGCAATCATTTCGCGCAAGGTGGCAGGCGGATTCACGTCCACCTTTATTTTGATGCCGATTTCGCCCAATTGATGTTGCAGATATTCGCATAAATCCAAATAGGACGAAGTGGTGGAAAGCATTATCTCGGGCAAACCCTCCCCATTCTTATAGCCTGCTTTTGCCAACAAATTTCGCGCTTTCTCAGGATTATAATCATAACCTTTGAACTTCGCCGTGTCATATAGCGGCATCCCAACGGGCACAATGCCATAGATTCCGGGCGTTCCGATGCTGTTGCGCAGATATTTTATCATCTTTCGGCGGTCGAAACCATAATTGATAGCTTGCCGCACCTCTTTTTTCAATAAAGGATTCTTTGCATTGTCGGGCAAGGAAGCATCCACCAAAAAGCCTAAGTATTCTGTATTCAAATAGGGTTGAAGATTTAGGTTGATACGGTCAGCATATTTCGGGTTGAGTTGTCCTTTCTTGCTTATCAATTCATCAATATAGCTTGGCGCGATGCCCGACATAAAATCCAAATTACCACGGATAAACTCCAAAAATACGGATTGTTTGTCCACCACAAAAGAAATGGAAACGGCATCCAAATACGGCAATCTTTTCCCCTTGTCGAATTCAAAATAATGGAAATTCTTGACCAACACCAACTTCTGATTCTCTTTCCACATTTTTAATTGAAATGGTCCTGTTCCGACGGGATGCTTGCGGAAGTCTTTGCCATAAGATTCCACCACTTCATGAGGAACCACAGAGCAATACTGCATCTCTAACAGACTTAAAAAAGGCGGAAAACATTGTTTCAAATTGATGACAAAAGTGCTGTCGTTGGGTGCCTGAAAACTTCCATTGCCTAAAGAATCTTTTGCCACATCATTAAAAATCCAAACACCCGGAGACGCATTTTGCTCGCTCAATATCCTATTGAAACTATACACAAAATCGGAAGCCACTACCCTCCTGCCCTTTCCTTGCGGAAACAAAGCATCATCCTGAAAAAAAACATCCTTACGTAATATAAAGGTATAATGAAGTCCATCTTCAGAAATAGTCCATCTCTTGGCTATGCACGGCTTGATACGCATGGAATCATCGGGCTGCACCAAACCGTTATAGAGTTGATTGCATGCCCAAATTTGCGCTTGGTCTTTGGCAAAAGCTGGGTCAAGCGTACTGATGCCGGCGGATTCGTTGTAGCGAAACACCGTCCGCGTATCATTTTTATCAGATGTATTCTTGCAGGAATAGAAAGATGCTAAGGCGATAAAACTGAGTAAGAATATTTTGATGTATAACTTCATAAGCTTTAAAAAGACAAAAATACGTAAAAAATCATTGCATCGAGGGTGCATAGCATGAATAATAAACATTTCTTTGTAAAAAAATCGCATCAATGATACATATATCCATAATAAGATTTAATTTTGTCGAAAATATTTTTCATGACACCAGCAGCTTTACAACGCAAAAAGATTCGCACCGCCCGACTTTCTATCTTTTCCAATTCTTTTTTGATATTGATAAAGCTAGTCGTGGGCATTCTGAGTGGTTCTGTGAGTATTATTTCTGAAGCTATTCACTCCTCTATGGACTTGATGGCAGCCGTTATCGCCTTCTTCTCCGTAAAGGTTTCCGCTTTGCCTCCCGATAAGAAACATCCTTATGGTCACGGCAAATTCGAGAATGTATCGGGAGTCATCGAAGCCTTGTTGATATTCATAGCTGCCGGTTGGATAGTGTATGAAGCCGTTGAGAAGGTATTATCTCCTCACATGCCCGATTTTTTGGGATTAGGTGTTTTGATAATGGCAGTTTCTGGCGGTGTAAATCTCTTTGTATCCCGACGTTTGTTTAAAGTGGCAAGAGAAACAGACTCTGTAGCACTCGAAGCGGATGCCTTGCATTTAAAAACAGATGTTTATACCTCTTTCGGTGTTGCTTTCGGTTTAATACTTATAGCCGCCATCTATCTTTTTTGTCCCACAGGATTTTTATGGGGCATCAATATCGCCCTGATTGACCCCGTTGTTGCCATCATCGTTGCATTCCTAATAGTTCGCGAATCGTTTATTCTGCTTAAAAAAGCATACATACCTTTATTAGATACGCCACTGCCCGAACCTGAAATAGATATCATTGAAACCACAATCAACCAACATCTCACTCCCGAAATGGGCTACCACATGTTGCGCACCCGCAAAGCAGGAAATATGCGTTATGTTGATTTACATCTGGAAGTTCCAGGGCATCTTAGCGTAAGTGATTCGCACAATTTATGCGATCAGATCGAAGAGGAAATTAAAAGCAAACTGAATCATATAGAGGTGTATATTCATATTGAACCCTTAGCTTGATTTTTGATTTGAGATTTTAGGTTTGAATTTAAAGTATAGCCTTCAACCCTTTGAATTTGGAGATTGGAATTTTTGTTGAAGAAAAGTTACACAGAGATACGCAGAGAATAAAAGAGATTCACAGAGGTTTTTTAGGTATTCGTAATTCGCCAATTCGTAATTCGTAGAGGCAAAACCTTGGTATTTGGATCTTGGAATTTGGTATTTGGATCTTAAAACTTGGATCTTATTCCACTTCAGAACTCTCATTTCGCACAGGACGAGCAACAACTTTGTTTTTC
Source organism: uncultured bacterium (assembly GCA_903858655.1). GTDB lineage: Bacteria > Bacteroidota > Bacteroidia > Bacteroidales > CAIWKO01 > CAIWKO01. The sequence continues at coordinate 3,343 of CAIOJS010000284.1, forward strand.
CATCTACCCGAATAATAATACAATCCCGAGGCTATCATACCAAAGCCCCATGCAATAGGAACGCTCCACCAAATACCATCCGAACCAAATTGTCTGGATAAAAGAAAAGCAATAGGAATACGCAATATCCATAAAGAAAACAGCGTAATAAACATCGGAATCAAGGTATCTCCCGCCCCTCTTATGACTCCCTGCGTTATAAACATCGTGGAAAATACAATATAAAATGAACAAACGATTATTAGATACGAATGACCGATATGTATCACGTCAGGGTCTTGATTAAATAAGGACATGATTTGCGAACCAAATAATATGGCAACCAAAGTTGTGACAACAGAGAAAGTAGATGTCATCAACAAGGTGCTGCGATACCCATTCCTAACACGATGGAGTTTTCCTGCGCCCATGTTTTGTCCAACGAAAGTGGATAATGCCATGGAGAAATTCATGGCGGGCAGCATGGCAAAAGAATCTATACGTCCGGCAACGGTATAAGCAGCAATAGTGTTAGTGCCGAAACTATTTACGAAACGCAACAATGCCAACATACCTAATGCCACAAATGTCTGCTGCAAACCTGATGGAATTCCTATCTTCAAGCTTTTACTAAAGATATTCTTATGGAATTTTATTTCCGATAATGAAAATTTTAATATATCATGATAGCGATTTAAATAAATAACCCCTAAAATAAAGGCGACACCTTGCGCAATGACCGTAGCAATTGCCGAGCCTTTGATGCCCCAGCCAAACACTTTTACAAACAATATCACTAAAATGATGTTTAGTATGGTAGATATTACTAAAAAGTAAAGTGGAGTCTTTGAATCTCCCAAACCTCGGAGTATAGAACTTATAGCATTGAAACCAAACATCAAAATCAATCCATATAATATGATATTGAAATAACTGACAGCATCCGCAATAATAGTCTCAGGTAATTGCATCAAACGAAAAATGTCTTCGCTAAACATAAGTCCAACAATGGTAATGATTATAGAGGAAAAGAAAAGAAAAATCAATAAGCTATCAATAGCCTTTTTGACGTTTTTGAAATCTTTCGCACCAAAGTATTGTGAGATAATAATCGTGGAACCCATGGAGACGCCCACCACCAAAGAAATCAACACAAAAATTACAGGAAAGGAAGCCCCAACAGCAGCCAAAGCTTCTTTGCCGATATAATTCCCAACTATTACACTATCAACGATATTATATAACTGTTGAAACACATTGCCCAACAACATGGGTAATGCAAATAATAATATTACTTTGCTCTCTTTGCCTACGGTTAAATCTTTCATTCTTTAAATAAGATTGCAAAGATACGCTTTTGGATGCTTATCACGAGTATAAAGACGATATTTTTAACTTAATTTAAGACGTATGTCCATTTTTCTTTGTAAATTTGCATCCTAATCTTAAAATTAAAGAAAAATGAAAAAAGTTTTATTTATTGTTTTTGCATTTATTGGAGCGTATTCCTATGCTCAAACACCAATCACATTAGGTTTAAATGACATTGGCGCACCTATTCGTTCTTATGATCAAAGAATTGATTCTTTGGTTGATCCTGCAATCGTACCCGGTGCTCCTGCAGCAAATGTTGCATGGAACTTTGTTGCATTACATGCAAACTTAGATTCAAATTCAATTGACCTTATCAACAATGCTTCTGCTCCATTTGTTTCTTCTTTCCCCGGAACTAATTTTGTGGCATGGTATAATCATTCATTGAACTATTACTATTTTGACAGATCGAGTGCCGCTTTAGTGATGCATGGCGTGGTTAGCGATTATTTAAAAACTGGTGATTCAGTAAAAGTGGTTTTGAGCATACCCGATACTACGCTGAAATTACCCGGTTCTTATGGAAACAATTACACCACTCATAATTTCGGCAACACAAAATCCAAATGCAATTATTCTATTGACACTACTGTATTAGGATATCCTATGACCATCGTTGTGGATACTATCCGTGTGAAACACATGCAAATTAAGAATGTAAAAATGGATGCTTGGGGCAACGTAACAACTCCAACTTGCACTTTCCCTGCACTACGTCAGAAGGAAACAGCTATCACACTCGATTCTGTTTGGGGTTATGCTAACGTACCTGCTCCATTACAATCCTATTCAGGATGGAATTTCTTCACCGTGATTAGCGACACAACAGATACCTACAATTGGTGGATGAAAGGTCTTGGCATTCCTGCCATCAAAATGACGATGGTGAAACAAACTCCAATCGTAAACAGAGTAGATTGGGTGTATAATGTATATCTCGGCGTAAACGAAACCGAAGCAGCGAATTCAGGTGTAGGTATCTATCCAAACCCCGCAAATGATATGCTGAAGATTACGACCACCAATGCTTATAATGAAATGGTGATTTATGATGCATTAGGCAGTGAAGTTGCTCGTCAAAACATTCAAAACAAAAAGGAAATCTCACTCAACGTTAGTACTTATAGCAACGGATTATATTTCTATAATTTAATAGGTAAAACAAATCAAACAAACGGTAAGTTTGTTGTAAAACATTAGAAGCATTTTTGATTTAAGATTTTTGATTTATGATTTTCGAATAAAATTGATAACCGTGAATTAAATTTAAGTGGACTCTGTAATAAAAAAGAAGCCTCATTTCTTAGTTGAAATGAGGCTTCTTCATTTTATGCATGTTCGATTTTATAGGATAACAATAGCAACTTTGTTCCTTCGCCTGCCTGCCTGACTGTGTCACGAAGGCAGGTTTGTGCCTTTGTGCCTTCGTGCCTTTGTGCCTTTGTGTTTTCGTGCTTAAAGCCATCTTCTTAAAAAAAGAAAGGGGCTTTCGCCCCCTATCTTTATTTCTTCTTTGCAGGTTTGCCTGCAGGAAACAGTACCACTCTCAAGTAATGATCTTTCAACAGATATTTCGCAACAAAGTCATGAATGTCTTTCACATTAATAGCGTTCACTTTGTTAGTAAAGTCTAAGATAGACGAGGCGTCTGCTTTGTTATAATACAGTCCTTCAAGCTTGGTCATCCAATATTTATTCGTCTTGATGTCCACCTCGTGAGAACGAATCAGTTCTTCTTTGGCTTTGCTTAAGTCAACCTCAACAGGTCCTTTGTCGCGGATGCTCTTGATGATGCTAAAACATGCTTTGGTGAGTTTCTCGGTGTTTTTAGGAGAGCAACCAAACATAATCATTAAGGTAAATTCAGGCTTAGGATATTCATCAAATTGCAATTGCACCTGAGGCGAATACACACCACTCAGTTCTTCGCGTATCACTTCAATCAATTTGATAGAAATTATCTCTTTTGCCATGCGCAATGCGATCAGGTTCTTGTCGTTCCAATCAAAGTTTTCGTCCATCACGATGCCAACCATACTCTTTTGGTCGGTTCCTTTTTTTATAGCGATGTCGGTGATGCCTGCAGGGAATTTGGGCGCATTATCCTTCCAGCTTTCGTCTTTGCCTGAGGAAGGCAAGCTTCCTAAATATTTCTCAAGCATAGGCGTGATAGAATCAGCATCCACATTACCCACGATAAAAAATTTCATGTCGCCAACATTGGCAAAACGTTCGGAATAAATCTTATACAACACATCCAAATTCACCTGATTCAACTGTTTGGTGCTTGGAATCACCACCGAACGCGGACTGTTGGACGTAGCAGATTTGTACAACGTATCTATAAAAGCATACACAGGATTGTTGCCAATGAATTTCATTTGCGATTTCATTTTCGACATAAAACCATTGTAGGCAGCGGTATCTTTCCGAGGTTCTTTGCAATACAGATAGGTCAACTGCAACAAGGTTTCGAAATCTTTGGGCGAGCATTTGCCTTGGAAACCTTCTTTCAAGTCGTCAATAAAAGGGGCTATCTCAATGTCTTTGCCTTTCAATTTCTTTTCCAATTGCGAATTATCGAAAGTTCCGACGCCGCTCTCGTTGATGACGCTGCTTGCGAAAAATGCCGACACGAAATCATTGTCAGGATACAAAGATGTGCCACCCAAACTGTAAGCCGACACCATAATTTCGTTATTCTTGAAGTCAGTCTTCTTGATGATGGCTTTCACGCCATTGCCGAAGGTCAATTCGGTGTAGCCTAATTCTTTATTTTCGGTCTTTTTGGTAACTTTTGCCCCTGTGAGTTGTTCTTTCACCAAAGGTTCGGGTTTGAAATTATCCACATAAGGCGTCAGTTTGGCAGTCTTGGATTGCAAAATGATGTTCTTTATATCTTGTTCGGAAGGCAGTTTGATGTCATCTTTTTCGGGAGCTGTCACCACGATGGCGATGTTATCGTCTGTAATCCATGTGCGTGCCAAATTGTTGATGTCTTCAATTTTAATCTCAGGCATCAGTCGTTTGGCAAGTTTGAATTCAATCTTGGCGCCGGGGATGGCATCTTTGTGAAGATAATTCGCCACATATTCTTCCACCAAGTCGCTTGATTCGGTTTTGTCGAATTCCTTAGAAGCTTTTTCATAATCGGTGAGCATTTGGTCTTTGAAACGGTCGAGTTCGGTGGAGGTGAAGCCGAATTGTTTCACGCGTTCGTTTTCGTTCAACAGTATTTCGATGGTTTTGTTGATTTGATTTTCTTTGGGAACGCCAAACAATTCGTAGGCATCGGTGTTGCGCGCCAAGAAATTTTCATATTGGCTGCCTGCCTGTATGAAAGGCGAATCGGCTTTGTCCGAAATCTCTTTGAAACGTGCGCCCAACATCTCATTATAGAGTTGCGCTTCCAAATATTGTTTGTAATCGTCCACAGTCACAATGCGTTTTGCCAAATGTTTATACAACAACAACACCAATGAATTGGTAGCTTCCTTGTCCGAACACACACTGATGAGGGGCTCTTTGTTGGCAGGCACTTCATAAAACACGCGGGGTTTCTCGTTCACGGGGTTTTGGAATCCGCTAAACATCGCCTTGATTTTGGCTTCCACTTCTTTCACATCTATATCTCCCACCACGGCAACCGCCATCAAATCGGGGCGATACCACGTTTTGTAGAAGCTCCGCAAGGTGTCGTGCGTAAAGTTTTTGATAATCTCTATGTCGCCAATGGGGTTGCGGTCGGCATAACGCGAATCCTTGAATATCACAGGGAAATATTTCTTCTGCATCCTTTCGTTGGCGCCCAAGCCCAAACGCCATTCTTCGGTGATAACGCCGCGTTCTTTGTCAATTTCCTTGCTATCTTCGGTCACATTGTGAGACCAATCGGCAATAATCTGAAATCCTTTGTCATACAGCTCTTTGTTATCCGTTGGAATCTTCAGCATATACACCGTTTCGTCGAAGGAGGTGTAGGCATTGATGTCGCCGCCGAAGGAAATGCCAAACTTTTGCAGATAATCAATCATTTGATTGCCGGGGAACGTGGTGGTTCCGTTGAAACACATGTGCTCGGTGAAATGCGCCAAGCCCAATTGGCTTGGATTTTCGTTGATAGAACCCGCATTGACCGCCAAACGCAGTTCCACACGTTTCTCGGGCTTGGAGTTCTTACGAATATAATAGGTCAAGCCATTATCGAGCTTGCCCATGATGACATTGGGGTCCATCGGCAGGGTATCTTTTGGATTTACGATACCTTTTTGTGCATAGCCTAAGTTGATAATGCTCAGCATTATCGCAAAGATTAAGCCACTGATTTTGATTTTGTTTTTTTGCATACCATTCATATTATTAAAATTATTATTATTGAAACGGGGGTGTAAAAGTACTATTTCTTTATTAAATGAGAGATGTTTTTAAGAAAAAAAGTAAAAATAAATTGCATCTATCCTTGTTTCATTAGTAAGTTGAACGGGATTAGAAGCACTACAAATTACGAAAGTCCTACGAATTACGAATGTGCGAATTACGAATGCCGCTTACACTTCTCTATTCTTTTTACCACGGAGACTCCCGACCTACGGTACGGGACAGGACGGAGAGCACGGAGATACACTAAGAAGAAAACACTAGAACAATCTAACAATATAGTAATTTAAAAAAGGCTTGCTGATGGGCAAGCCTTTTTGTTTATTTTACATGATACTAACTTAGGTGTTGGGTAGAGGAGGGTTAGGTACGACGGGGGGCGGAACGATTTTCACGAGTTTGACTACAAGACGCACAACTTTGTCAAGGATGGTGGCGACATTGAGGATGGTTTGAGAGGTGTAGCCCGGATATTCGACGGTGATGTCCCATAAGGCATTGGGGAGGCTATAGAGACGAGCGGAACCACGTTTTGTTGTTTTATTGACAAGGGTTTCGGTGGTGGAAACGGCTGTGGTTTTTACACCTTTTAATGGCATGATGCCAATCGAGTCAATAACTTTAATAGACATAGAAAGACGACGTACACCTGTTGGTTCGCCAATTTTGGCGGCATCTTTCCATGATGCATTTAGTTCGGGGAGATAGGAGTTAATCATTTTTTTGAATACTTTTCTATCAGCTTTTAGCTTTAGAATGACAGGAGGGATTTTTTCGGTTCCTTCAGCTTTGCGATCTTTGATTTTGGCTGTAGGCAGCGTTAGTACAGTGTTGAAATTATTGATTTTTTCATCAATTTCGTCAATGATGTCTTCGGTGATTTCATCTAAGTCATCTTTGTTATCGTTGAGAATGTTTCTAAATTCTTTTGCACGCGTGACAGCTAATTTGTCGGCAGCTTTAGCAACATAGGTAATAGGAAAATCAAGAGATGTTGCAATAGTGAAAAGCTCAAGCATGGTTGCTTGTGAAAACCCACGGTCAATATATTTGTTGATGCAATTAGCCATGATTTTTTTATAAATCTTTTTTTCGGAGGCTAATGGACGTAAGTTGACTGATTGTTTGGAAATGTAAGATTCGAATTCAATCATGTGGTTGTTGAAGATGATTCTGGCGGGAGCAAACAAAGGAATGGTTGCTAGTTGCGTTTGCCATGTTACGAAGTAGGTTCTGATGTGGTCGCACTCATTGTAGTGAGATATTACAATCTTATTCATATAGTTATGGATTTAATTGGTTAATAAATGATGTTAGATTTAAGGTTATTTAGATTAAATATGATTAATTTTAAACGATTAATTATGTGATTGTTAGAAAATGATAGTGTTTTGTAAATAATTAATAGAGAGATTGTTTTGAAAAAAAAAGTCGGAAAAGTTCATACCAGAACCTGCATAGTCAATACCAGAGCCTGCATAGTCAATACCAGAACCAGCATAGTCAATACCAGAGTCTGCATAGTCAATACCAGAGCCTGCATAGTCAATACCAGAACCTGCATAGTCAATACCACGACCTGCATAGTCAATACCAGAGCCTGCATGGTCAATACCAGAACCTGTATAGTCAATACCAGAACCTGTATGGTCAATACCAGAACCTGCATAGTCAATATCACGAGGTGTATTAGCAATATCAGTTCTGCTGTATTGCCAAATAGGGTTTACATAGTTAGCTGAGGAAGTTTGATGATTATAGAAAGCATAGCTATGATTGAGGTGGAAAAGATGAGCGGAAAAATAGAAAGCGGAGGAGGAAATTACATTACATCCAAAAGAGGGATTTGTACTGAAGACAAAGGAATGTCTGAGCGGAGCAGAAAGAGAGGGATGATATGTGAGACAGGAGGCAAACATAGGGTTGATTTTTGTTTCTGTTTTTTACTTAGATTGGTTTAAGGTTTGTATAAAATAATTTTGCGGCAAATATACAACATTTATTTGAATAAAAAAAATTATTTTTGCATTGTTTGATAAATGTCATTAAAATTAATTATCTTTGTAAAAATTTTCTGATGTGAATTTATGACTTAGATTTTTATATGAATGAGGTTTTGTTGATATGGTTTTTGTATGTATGCTTTATACTGGGAGGCTTGGTTTGGCGGGCTTTTGAGAGGATTATAGCCTACTATATATTAATGGAAAACACGTTATATTTATTTTATAGAGTAACGAAAAATGAGTTAGAGCATTTTCGAAAATGCTTGGCAAGCAGTAGAAAATAATTTAATTCCAAAAAAAACAGCATAATTAATAATGCTGTTTTGATAAATATTGAACTTTTACTTGAATTAAAAATTAGGTTCTACTGGAAATTTTATGAAGGAATAGATTTTTCATTACCTTTGTAGGATGAAAG
>CAIOJS010000285.1 GCA_903858655.1 uncultured bacterium
ATTATTGTATTGTAACGGGCACTTGTGGAACGGCAACGAGTGCTGCTTCGGGAGCCTTTGTTGTAAATCCAAATCCAACACCTTCCATAACTGGTTCACCTAATAATACTGGTGATGTCAATGCTGGAGAAACTAATACATATTGCACAAATTTAGTGTCAGGTCACGCTTATTATTGGAGTGGCTTTGGAGAAGTTAGCTTCCCCAATCCAAATGCAAAAAACTGTATAGATGATCATTTTTATAGCTCATGTGGTGCTTATATTCCTTGGAATATTATTGTCACAGAACTTGATCCAACTACTGGCTGTTCGGCAACAGCAACAAAAAATATTACAATCCATTAATCTTTAGTTGAAACCATAAAAGGCTTACTATAAAAAAACCCATCAGCAATGGCGGGTTTTTTTTTATGCAATCTATATATTACCATAATTCACTTTGTTTTTAATCCGTAGCACTTGGGGTGTCGCAGGTATTATTACTATTATTGAATAATTTTTTTTATTTTTTTTAATAGATAATATAAAAAGAGTACATTTGCACCCTTAAATTTAATAGTAGAGCAAGAAACCACTGTAAAAAACAAGCCTCGCCCAATCAGGCATCATATATTGGGGGCGTTATCCGAAAAGCCGATAGAGTAGGAAAATTATTAATACATCATTCTTATGAAAAAAACAATCACAATTTTTAAATTATTACTTTGTACAGTTATATTTTTTATTAGCAGTACTTTTGTATTCGCACAAGACACACCCGGGATTCTAGCTGATGGTCATACAGGCATGTTATGGAAAATCGCCGGAGGCTTACAGCAAGTATATAGTTCCACGGGGCATTATACGCTATCTGCAGATGGGATTGGCTCCGCTGCTTCATCTATGAATGTAAGGGTTAATAAACCTACCGCAACAGCTACGGTTCAATATGCATTATTAATTTCTACTATTACAGGCTCCGCGGTTGGCAATGGATGCGTATCGTTGGCAGGTACATCATTAAATTGGGATGGTTCAGCATCAACTCCCTATCCATTTAATAACCAATGGGTAGATGTAACGTCTATCGTTGCAGCTCAAGTAAATAGTTTGGGAGCCGGGCAAACTACACTTGCTATTACTGAATGCAATAGCGGTGCCATTGATGGAGAAGCTTTATTGGTTGTTTTTAATGATGTGACAGCAACTGAAAAAACGATAATCATTATGTGTGGAGCTATGAATTCTGCAGGAGATGATTTTTCAGTTACACTAGCTGAACCTATTGACCCTGCAGCACCAAGTGCTTTATTGGATATGGGCATCGGCATTGGATTTAGTTATCAAAACGGTGGAGGTGGCCAAGTTTCCCAAGTATCAGTAAATGGCACACGCATCACTTCCTCTGCAGGTGGAGAAGATGATGGAGCTTCAGCAAACGGTGCATTAATAACAGTTGGCGGTATTGGCGATAGCCATGACAACCCTGCAAATCCGTTTGCTGGAACAACCAATCCTCGTTCGGACGATGAACTTTATAATATTTTGCCCTTCATAACCAATACAACCACAAATTTAACATTGACATCCTACAATCCTTCGGGCGATGACAATATCTTTTTGGCTTACTTCGCCTTGTCTGGAGCAGCTATTATTGGAGAAGGTATCTTAGCGTCTCAAACATCTACTACGGGGCTGGTTGGCACCACTCATCAAGTAAAAGCCAAAGTATTAAATTCTTTAGGTGAAGCTGTTGTAGGAAGATCTGTTACCTTTACTATAACTTCAGGACCAAATTCGGGAGGAACTCATACGGAAAACACAGATGCCATCGGCGAAGCCTTCTACACTTATACAGGAAGTGGTGGAGCAGGTACGGATAATATTCAAGCACAGTTTACAAATAATTCATCTACCGTTATATTTTCAAATACGCTATCTTTCGAATGGACCTCACCTCCTTCTTGTACTGCCCCTTCTATAGGAAGTCAGTCCACAGGAGCACAAACGCAGTGTTTAAATGGAACATTCACAGCAATTACAGTAACAGCAACCGGAGATGGTTTAATCTACCATTGGTATAGCAATCTAAATGCGACAACTTCTGGTGGAACCGCAATTGGAACAAATTCCAATAGTTACACACCACTAGCCACAACAGCAGGAACGCTTTATTATTATTGTGTTGTAACTGGCACTTGCGGAACTGCAACAAGTGCTGTTTCGGGAGCTTTTATTGTGAATGCACCACCAACGCTAACTCCCAATACCACTAATGTAACGTGTGAAGGCGGAAACAATGGTGCTATTGTTCTTGGTGTGAGCGGTGGCACAAGTCCATTCAATTATGTCTGGGCTACAAATAGCATTATATGTGGCACTTCAAGTGATTGTTCATCCATGATGGGAGCAGGAGCATATTGCCAAGCTGGTCAATGTCATGGTGTCAACCAGAATCTTTCAAATCTAATGGCAGGAACCTACACAGTAACCATAACAGATGCTAATCTGTGCACAGCTACTGCATCTGTACTATTAACAGCTACTCCGGCTCCGCTTTGCCAAAACGGTGGAACAGTAACCATAGACTGCGGCTGTCTTTGCCCTACAGGTTACGCAGGTGCGCTTTGTCAAACACTGGTTTGCACCGCCCCTTCCATCAGCAGCCAATCAACAGCCGCACAAACACAATGCATAAATGGAACATTTTCGTCCATTTCGGTATCCGCAAGCGGAACAGGATTAAGCTATCAGTGGTACAGCAATATAAATGCGACAACTTCCGGTGGAACTGCTGTTGGAACAAACTCCAATAGTTACACTCCTTCAACTGCTGTTGCCGGAACATTATATTACTATTGTGTTGTTACAGGCACTTGCGGAACGGCAACGAGTGCTGTTTCGGGAGCATTTATTGTAAATCCTAATCCAACACCAGTAATTACTGGACCTAATGTTGTTACTCATGGAGGAACTTACACATATTGTACACCTCTAACTTCAGGCAATGTATATTATTGGAGTGGTTTTGGTGTAGTGACCCCCAATGCAAATCATAACTGTATTGATGATACTTTTTCCAGCCCATGTGGTGCTTATACACCATGGACAATTACCGTGATTGAAACCGTTCCTAACACAGGTTGTACGGCAACAGCAACAAAGAATATTACAATAAATTAATCTTTGAAAGAATAATAAGAATGTTTATTGAAAAGCCCGTCAGAAATGACGGGCTTCTTTTATTCTTATCTATCAATACTTTATAAAGCTTAGAATAGATTTGTAATGACACATTGTATGCATGCAGCCAAAGAGTTTGAATCCAAATCATTTACAAATCTCTTTCATCGCATCAGCAGGCGTTGGATAGCCTAAATTTCCTGCTTGCTTGATGTCCACACATGCCGAATCTGCTTTGCCTAAGAAATATTTTGCCAATCCACGGCTGTAAATTGCTTGGGCATAATCGGGTTTCAGGGTGATGGCTTTGTTGTAGTCGATGAGGGCTTCTTTGTATTTCTTTTGATTGTAGAAAACCACTCCACGGTTATAATAGCCTAATTCAAAATCAGGGCGCAATTGGATGGCTTTGTTGAAATCAGCCAAAGCCTCTTCAAATTTATTGGCATATAGATAGATGTCGCCTCGGTTGATGTAAGCCTGAACATAATTCGGATTCAGCTCTATGGTCTTGTCAAAATCAGGCATAGCTTGGTCGAACTTCTTTTCATCGAACAACACCACGCCACGAGAATAATACGCTTCGGGTATGGTTTGATATTTGCTTATCATATCATTCCAAAAATCAGTTTTATTATTCCATATTTTACATCGCTCATGCGTCGTTATGATAAAGAAAATGGAGAATCCGGCTAAGATAACTATTGAAACAATCTTGTAGTTTTTGTTCCATAAGAAATAGAGTCCCTCAGCAAACAGAAAGAAGATGCCGATGGAAGCCACATAGGTATATCGGTCGGCGATGATAGCTCCGCCAACAGGCAAAATTTGTAGCACTAGCAATATGGTGATGGTAAAGAATCCAATGCCGAAGAGTACTTTTTTGGAGAAACGTAAGGAATAAATGGTGGCAGCGATAAGAACTATCAAGGCAATCACATATAGATAATATTGCAAGGGAATAGTCCCACTGGTTTTTATTGGATAGGGATAAAAGGCGCTCAATTGGATAGGCAACAAGAATTTATGTAAATAGCTGACAAAACCATAGCAGGCAAAAACAAAACGCTGTGGCAATGTAAACGAAAAATCTTGTATAGCTCCTGAGTGTTTTTGAGCCATAACGGCAACCAAGCCTATAGCGATAGCTATAAGAAAGAAAGGCACTTTCTCAAGTAGCGTCTTCCAAGTAAATTTTCTACCCATAAAATAATCGGTCAACACCAACACAACTGGTAGCGATGCCGCCATCGCCTTCGATAGCATAGAAAGTAAAAATAATAACAAGGCTACAAGGTAGTATTTGAGGTGTTTGTGGGTGCTGTACTTTATATAAAAAATATAGGAAAGCAGGAAAAAGAAGGTGTAAAGGACATCCTTTAGCTCAATTGCCCATGCAACGGATTCAACATGCAAAGGATGGATGCCAAAAAGCAAGGCTACCACCAAGGCGACATAATTTTTCTTCGTAAGTAATGATATGGTATAAAACACAAGAACAACATTCGCCAAATGTAATAAAAGATTCAAAGTGTGATATCCCGATTCATGTAAACCATAAAAATGATATTGAATGGCAAGGACCAAAATGGTTAGAGGATGATAGTTGCCCCCAACAAGTTGTGAAAAAATCTCTTTGAGATTCAGCGAACGAATCAAAAGGTTGTTTTGGATGTAGGCTTCGTCGTCCCACAGAAAGCCGCTGCGCAAGGAAGGCACAAATGCCAGAAAAGTGATTAGGAGAATGACAGCTAAGCCACCATAATATTTCCATTGCCCCGAATTGGCATTAAGAGTAGCTTTAGGGGGTGTCTTTTTTGATTTTTGTGTTTGCTTCGTTTCTTTTTTGGTTTTCATGAAGGATTACTTAATCAATAGATGCAAAATACTGTTGTTTTATATATTAACTGTTTAAAGAAAAATATTGCTATTTGCACACCGAGCTCATGGTTTCGACAGGTGTGGGATAGCCCAAATTGCTTGCTTGCTTTAGGTCGAGACATGCCGCATCATTCTTTCCGAGATAATAGGTTGCCATTCCACGACAATAGTATGACATGGCATTGTCAGGTTTTAGTTTGATTGTTTGCGAAAAATCACGTATAGCCTCCTCGTATTTGCCTTTGTTGAAGAGCGCTACACCTCGATTATGATATGCCATAACGAATTTTGGCTCCAATTCAAGGGCTTTGTTGAAATCTTTGATAGCATCATCATTGTTTTTATTGTCCATGAGGATTAAACCACGATTGTTGTAGGCGGTGTAATAGGTAGGCTTCAACAATATCGCCTTGTTAAAATCCTCCATAGCCTCGTCGCGTCTGTTTTCTAGTTTTAATTCGCATGCCCGGTTGTAGTATGCTAACGATATGTTTTGATATTGTCGAATAACATCATTCCACAAAGCCAAATCATTTTGCCAAACACCACATCTGTTGTAAGTTTTCACACAAAAGAACATAGAGAATACACTAAGAGAAATTATAGCAAGCCATTTTAGTTTCTTGTTCCAAAGATAAAAGAGCCCTAACCCAGCCAAATAACATATCCCAATGGACGGAATATAACTATAGCGATCAGCCATGATGGTGCTACCCACCGGGAGAAGTTGTAAGACCAAAAAGATTGTTGCTGCGAAAAATCCCAATCCAAAAAGAATTTTTTTAGTCTTTTTGAGCGAATAAATAATCAATGCAGTCAATCCTAAAAGCAGGACTATGAAACCATAATACATCCAAGGGATACTCTCTCCGATTTTGGCAGGATAGGGATAAAAGGCACTGAGCTCGAATGGCAAAAGCCATTTATATAAATATGTGATGAATCCATAACACGCAAAAGCAACACGTTGTGGAAAGGTAAAAATAGCAATATCTTGAATTGCATCTGAAGATTTTTGCGCCATTACAGCCACTACACCCAAAATAATGGCAAGCAAAAAGAAAGGGATTTTTTCTAAAATGATTTTTGTGTTGATTTTTTTAGCCTTGAAATAATCCGTAAGTAACAATACCACAGGCAATGATGCTGCCATTGCCTTTGAGAGTAAGGACAGTAAAAACAAGACTAAAGCGAAAACATAGTATCTCTTTTTGGGAGTATCCATATATTTTATATAAAAAATATATGCAGTAAGAAAGAAAAACGTGTAGAGTAAATCTTTCAATTCAGCCACCCAAGCCACCGATTCCACATGTAGTGGGTGAATCCCAAACAAAAGGGCTGCCACCAAGGCAATCTCTTTTTTATTACTCAAAAGAAAAATTGTGTAGAAAACCAGTATGACATTCAACAGATGTAGTAACAGATTCACCGTATGATACCCCGATCCTTTTAAGCCAAAAAAATGATACTCGATGGCAAAAGCCAGCACCGTTATGGGATGATAATTGCCTAAAACAAACTGAGAGAAAATCTCTTTCACATCAATATGTGTCATCAGTGGATTTTCTTTCAAATAGGCATTGTCGTCCCATGCTAACAAACCATAATGCAAGGACGGCGTATAAATAATATAGGTAATAATTAAGATAATGGTCAATCCTAAATAATATTTCCACTGCTCCCTATTGCCAACTTCTACCTTCGTCTGCTTCTTTTTAACTTTTTGTTGAATCTTGGACAAATTCGTTGTTTTCACACTAATAAGTATTTGTTAATATATGTATCCGAATGCAAAATTACATTTTTTTTATTTTTAATACTTTAATTTTATATGAGCACATAAAAAATATCTACCCTAATAATTAGAAATAAACATAACAGAGAACAAATTCTACTGCAGAAATTGTTGTAAAGCTATGCGTTTACCATGATTCTTTAGAACTATTGTAATATCGAGCATTATTAATGGATAAACACTAATGAATCGGAAATCTATTTCATGATGCACTTAATGATATCAAGTATTTTTTCAACATCTTTTTCAATGAATTCGCGAGAGACTGCTTCTATACCCACTTTCATATTGAGGGTAAGTGGCTTTAGGTTTTTAATGCGTTCTAAATCGGCAGCACGGATTGGGAATTCGGGCGTATATTCTGTCCAGGTTTGATCATCATAATGCATGGTGGGCTTCACGAGTTGTGAGTTGTATAACACTATATTTTGCCACCCGGACAACTTAATTGTTACTATGTCCTTTTTATTGATAACATCTTTGAGCGTGCCGGATATCCAAAAATCAAGTGACAAGGAGTAAGCTGTGTCATTTCTGGAGACAATAATATAAAAAATATCAGTCCCGTTGAGTTTTGTTTTGATTTTTCGGATGGGTTCCCCTGTTGTGGCATCGGTTTTGTCAACCTCAAATTTGCATTCGGGCTTTTTCTGAGCAAATGAGCTCAGGGATAAGAAGCCCCACAGTAGTAGATATACGAACACTTTCATGGTAGAAAAATTTTGGATACAAAAGTATAAAATTAATTTGACCCATGAGCAAGGGAGTGAAAAGTTTTAGATTTGGGAAGAGATTTGTTTCCCTATTTGTTCATAAAAAAATATTTTCGACTTTGTCTTTTGATCTTCGCAGAAGGCTACAGGCTAATCATTTACATAGTTATGCCCATCATCAAACATTTTTTCAACCCATCATGCCTCAACAAACAAAACTTTCATACCTTTGCGCCTAAAATTTGTTTATATGGTTCTACTGGAAATTTTATGAAGGAATAGATTTTTCATTACCTTTGTAGGATGAAAG
>CAIOJS010000286.1 GCA_903858655.1 uncultured bacterium
AATCAACCCAAATTGTCCATTAGGAGCTATCTTCAAATGCAAACGAATTAGACTTGTCCCATAGTTTTCTTATCCATGCACGGCGGTTCATTTGCAGAGCCATTTTCAGGATTAGCTTATCTCCACATTCTTCAATATATGCAGGTATTGCGAGCATTTTATATCGCAGTGTTGACAATCTGTTTCTGACTTTTTCGTTGATGATGACTTGCTTGAACAGGCTCATAAAGTTATAGGCAATTGTCATTAACATTAAACTGGCTTCAGTTCCATCAAATCCTTTTTGATTCATCTTATCAAGCCCATAGTCATATTTGAGCTCCTTGATGCGATTTTCACAATTGGCTCTTCCTCTGTAAAGCCGCCATACTTCGGCTGCACCAAGCTTTAGCGTGGTAGTGTAGCAAGTGTATCTGAAACCGTTTATTTCAAAATCATCCTCAAATAGTGTCAGTTGTTTGCCTACAGCTTTTGGTCGTTGCTCCACTTTCTGAAGCACTACAATCATTCTTCTTGATTTTGTCCAATCCTGAGCTTGATATTCAAACTCAGAAATCTCAATGCCGTTATCCAACCGAAGCCATGTTTTTTGCGAAGCAATTCTTCGTTGAATAGTTACATACATTGGCACTGCCACAATGTAGTCAATGCAAACACCTTCCTGCTCCAAATAAATAAAGATTTTCTGGTCGAAAAATCCGCTATCTAAACGAAGTAACCCTATCTTTTTAGTGCCAAAAAATGAAAGAGTTTCTTTTAGAAAAGCCTGGAAATTATTGGCGGTATGGGCATCACCTGAACGTAACCAAAAATTAGCAACCATTTCTACATCCGATACAAAGGCGATGATGGGATGTTGTGATTTTCGTCCCGGTTTAAATTTGTTGTATCCTTTTTTTGCACCCTCTTGATCACCGTATCGGGTAAGTATAGAGGAATCAATGTCTAATGTAAAATTGTCAAACTTTAAATTGCCAAAGAACCAACGATACAAACCTCCGAAAACAGCGTAAGACACAGGAATGTCAAACTTCTCAAAATAACGTTGGAATGCTTTGTGTTCGGGCATACTTGACCAACAATATAGTTTTTGAATGCTCCTGTCAAAACGTGTTACATCCAAATGCGCATACCGATTGGCGCCACACCAAACCGAGGTCATAAATTGAACAATAAGTTGCTTTGGAGGATAACCTCGATTTGACCCTTGAACCGGTAATGGCAAGCTATCCAATACTTGCTCAAAGCCTGTTGAATCTAACATCTTTTTCAAAATTGCCAGTCCACCCCAAGCAGTAATTTCTTTATCCACGAATTCTATTTCCATAAACTGCATTAATTGTTTAAAATTTGTACCAAATGAGCTGAATTAATGTCAAGCACTGCAAAGATAATCAAAGTTCTGCATAACAAATTTCCTAATGGTGTCCATTAGAGATTTTATATGTATAATTCAATAATAATACTATAGTGTGCTAATGGACAATTTGGGATAAATACTATGGTGGAAGTGATGGACAATGGGCTAATTCCATAAGGCAAACAAGCGATAATGGATATATTGTTGCCGGAATTTCCTGGTCATATGATGGCGATGTAATCGCTCAACATGAGAGTTCTCCA
>CAIOJS010000287.1 GCA_903858655.1 uncultured bacterium
CGTCGAAAGTTCGTAAATTTGAGTTTTGATAATTTTACAAAACAGAATTTAAGTTGTTTATAAATATCTGAATTCTTTATAATAGGAGAAATTTGATGAAAGACAAAGTTTTCGCAACTATCGACGGCAACGAAGCAGCAGCTTACATTGCTTATCGTGTTAATGAAGTTTGTGCCATCTATCCTATCACACCATCTTCAAATATGGGTGAATGGGCCGATGAATGGGCTTCTAAAGGTATAACTAATATTTGGGGCACAGTCCCGATGGTGGTCGAAATGCAGAGTGAAGGCGGAGCAGCCGGAGCAGTCCACGGCAGCCTTCAGGCAGGTGCTTTGACAACGACATTTACAGCATCCCAGGGTTTATTATTAAAAATTCCCAACATGTTCAAAATTGCCGGTGAATTAACCTCGACTGTATTTAATATAAGTGCTCGTACATTGGCAACACACGCACTATCAATTTTTGGCGACCATAGCGATGTTATGTCGGCAAGAAGTACCGGTTTTGCTATGCTTGCTTCTGATTCTGTTCAGCAGGTTCTTGACTTTGAATTGATTGCCCAGGCAGCAACTCTCGAATCAAGAATTCCTTTCATGCACTTTTTTGACGGTTTCAGGACTTCCCACGAAGAATCAAAAATCGAAATGATGGCCGACGATATTTTAAAAGAAATGATTAGTGATGAATTGGTAACAGCTCACAGACACAGAGCTTTGTCACCCGACCATCCGGTTTTACGCGGTACTGCTCAAAATCCCGATGTATTCTTCCAGAACAGAGAAACATTTAATAAATTTTACGAAGCTTGCCCCGGAATAGTCCAGAAACAAATGGATAAGTTCGCAGGTTTAACAGGAAGACAATACAAATTATTTGAATATTTTGGTGCTCCCGATGCTGAAAGAATCATCATTTTAATGGCTTCAGGCTGCGAACCCGCACACGAAACCATTGAATACCTGACAAGCCAGGGAGAAAAAGTAGGCGTCCTGAAAGTACGTTTATACCGCCCGTTCGATGTTCAGAGATTTATGGAATCCTTACCTTCAACAGTAAAGAAAATTTCCGTACTCGACAGAACAAAGGAACCAGGAGCAACAGGCGAGCCATTGTACTTAGACATTATCAATGCATTGTACGAAGGACTGAATAACGGCTGGGGCGAATTAAAATCAATGCCGAGAGTTGTCGGAGGCAGATACGGTTTATCATCGAAAGAATTTACACCTGCAATGATTAAGGCAGTTCTCGATAATCTGAAACTTGACCAGCCCAAAATGCACTTCACAATCGGTATTAATGATGACGTTACTTTTACAAGTTTGGAATATGACCCTGATTTCTCTGTTGAATCAGATAAAGTTGTCCGTGCATTATTCTATGGATTAGGTTCAGACGGTACTGTTGGTGCAAACAAGAATTCAATCAAGATTATCGGTGAAAACACACCAAACTACGGACAGGGCTATTATGTTTACGATTCGAAAAAAGCCGGTACATTGACCGTATCCCACTTAAGATTCGGGCCCGAAAAAATCCGTTCAACATATTTAATCAGCAAAGCCAATTTTATTGCTTGCCATCAGACAGTATTTCTCGAGAAATACGACATGCTAAAAAATATGGTTAAGGGCGGAACATTTCTTGTAAATACTCCATGGTCTAAAGAAGAAGTATGGGACCATTTACCCAAAACTCTACAACATGAAATAATAAAGAAAAATATTCATTTATATACAATAGATGCACAGAGTGTAGCTGAAAACAGCGGCATGGGCCGGCGTATCAATACTGTCATGCAGGTATGTTTCTTTGCAATTTCCGGTATATTACCACGTGAAGAAGCTATTACAGCTATTAAAGATTCAATCAGGAAAACCTACGGCAGAAAAGGTGAGGAAATCGTCAGGATGAACCTTCAGGCTGTTGATACAACTTTAGAGAATTTGTTCGAAGTAGCAGTTTCCGACCATGTATCATCAACATTTGACTTTCCGCCGGCAGTTCCCGAAAATGCTCCTGAATTTGTTAAGAATGTCATTGGTGAAATTATTGCCGGACGTGGTGATGAACTTCCGGTCAGCGTATTCCCGGTTGATGGAACCTGGCCGACAGGAACAACTCAATACGAACGCAGAAATATTGCCCTTGAAATACCTGTCTGGGACGAAGATATTTGTATCCAGTGCGGAAAATGCTATATGGTATGCCCTCATGCAACAATCCGAGCCAAAGTTTATGATGAAAAATTACTTGATGGAGCTCCTTCAGCATTTAAAGCAGTACCAGCAAGAGATAAAGAATATGCCGGTATGAAATATACTTTGCAGATTGCTCCCGAAGATTGTACAGGCTGCGGAGTATGTGTGGAAGTTTGTCCGGTTAAGAACAAGTCCAATGTTAGCCTTAAAGCTATTAACATGAAGCCGCAAATGCCTTTGCGTGAAACCGAAGCCAAAAATTGGGACTTCTTCCTGTCGCTTCCCGAAGTTGACAGAAACAACATTAAAGTTACAAATATCCGTCAGCAGCAATTACAGAGGCCGTTATTCGAATTCTCAGGTGCATGTGCCGGCTGCGGAGAAACTCCGTATGTTAAGTTGATGACACAATTATTCGGCGACCGTGCAATTATTGCTAATGCTACCGGTTGTTCCTCAATTTATGGAGGCAACCTGCCAACGACACCTTACGCAAAAAATGCACTTGGAAAAGGCCCGGCATGGAATAATTCATTATTTGAAGATAATGCAGAATTCGGCCTTGGATACAGAGTGGCAATCGACCAGCAAAATGATATCGCAAAAGGATTAATAATAAAATTAAAATCTCAGATTGGCGAAGCTTTGGTTGATGCAATTTTAGAATCAGTACAAAAAGATGAACCTGAAATATTTGAACAGAGAGCAAGAGTCGAAGAATTGAAAGCAATCGTTGCCAAATTAGATGGTGAAGATGCTTACAGGCTTATGGCAGTTGCTGATTATCTTGTAAAGAAAAGTGTCTGGATAGTGGGCGGCGATGGTTGGGCTTATGATATTGGATTCGGTGGTTTGGACCATGTTATCGCATCGGGTAAAAATGTAAATATTCTTGTACTTGATACAGAAGTTTATTCAAACACAGGCGGCCAGGCATCAAAATCAACACCTGTCGGAGCAGTTGCTAAATTTGCAGCAAAAGGCAAGCCAACATTCAAAAAAGATATGGGTTTGATTGCTATGTCATACGGTAATGTCTATGTTGCATCTGTAGCAATGGGTGCACGCGATGAACATACATTGAAAGCATTCTTAGAAGCCGAAGCTTATGACGGGCCTTCAATTATTCTGGCTTACAGCCATTGCATTGCTCATGGTATTGATATGGACAATCCGCTGAGGCAGCAGAAATTAGCCGTAGATTCCGGCCAGTGGCTGCTTTACAGATATAATCCCGAAAATAGTATGATTGGCAAGAACCCGTTAACATTAGATTCAAAAGCTCCGAAAATCACTGTTGCTGAATATATGAACACAGAAAACCGTTTCAAAATGCTGAAGAATTCGCATCCCGATTTGGCAAAGAAATATTTCATTGAAGCACAGGCACATGCAGATGAACGTTACAAGTACTATGAATATCTTGCATCAAAGAAATATGACGGGCCTGAATTGGAAGCAAAATCAGAGTAAAAAATATTTGAGCGAAGACGCATCTCCTTCCAAAATTCCGATTTTGGAAGGTAGATTTAATTAAAAGTTGTACTTTGAATTTAAATTTATTCGTTTTTGAGAAAATAAATGAAAAAAGCACTGCTTACATGAAAAATCTCTTTCCAAAATCGGAATTTTGGAAAGAGGTGAC
>CAIOJS010000288.1 GCA_903858655.1 uncultured bacterium
ACTATTCAGATTATTTGACCTCTTTGCTTTCTTTAACCACAAACACATTTACTAGTGAAGCTCATCCTTCTTCTTTGCCTATCTATATGCTTAAAAAAAATCTCCAAACTCAAAGAAATAGTCACCATTTACTATTTAATCTCTAGTTCACTCTCCGCAAACACCGTAGGAGTTTTTTGAGTTGCATCATTACTTATAAACTGCAGTTTAATCTTGCCATTTTTTAGAGCATTATTAGAAATGCTATTCAGACGCATTGTAACATTGCGTTTGTTGGTTGTTGTATAAACACCAATACCTTTAATTTTCCCAATATCAAAAGCTTTTCCTGTTGTAGGAATAAATTGAACAATAATATCACCATAAGCTGAAAGATTACCACTTCTATTAATGGAAAATTTTAAGTTGTGGACAGTATCCTGAAGTGTCTCTAATTTCAAATCACTTATCGTTGAGGTTACTTTTACTTCACCTGTGCGAATAATAACTGGAATACTTAATCCATAAACAGGAATTAATTGAATTTTCAATTGCGTAGTATCTGTTTTTTCTACCCCTAGAGGTTTTTTGTTTTTCTCAGCTCGGAAGTATAAATGCGATCGGTATTCTCCTGCCACCATATCTGATTTTCGTCTACAATCTAACATTACCGTTTGAGATTCTCCTGGTGATAAGGTAACTGTACGAGGAAAAACACGTAAATAAGGGTCTGCAAACATCTGCCCTGAATCAGGTTTCTCAATTTGTTTAAATCCTCCATCTTCCGTCATACTATATTGAATAAATGAAACTGAGTAGGTAGCTGTGTCTTTGCCAATATTTACCAAATTGAGTTCTGATTTTTGTTTATTACCTTCAAACACAACTCGCGTTGGTGTAATTAATAAATCTCCTTGTGCATGAGATAATAAACTTAAACCTAATATAGGGATGAGTAATAAAAATAATTTTGTTTTCATGTTTATAATTTTTTAGTTTTTCATGTTAAACGTAAATGATTCAGCAAAGTTACACTTCTTTTTGAAAAAAATGAAAAATGAAAAATGAAACCTGCCCGACTGCGTCATTCAGGCGGGAATGAAAAATGAAAGATGTCGTAAAAATGGTTAATTTGAAAATGAAAAAAACAGTAAATTAATATCCTTCCATATCATATTTAAGGTCAAATTTAATTATGTTTCTTATCCCTATCCTACCTGAGTGTGATTATCTGACAAGAACGTCAATTAAGCGGATATGTGGTGTAAAAACAAAAAAGGCTCAATTAAATTGAACCTCTACCTCTAAATTATGTACTTAAACTCTTATCTTAACTCGGAATACTAACCCTGAACTCGGAACTAGTCTCTAATTACAATTCACTACAAGAGCAAATGTCCCAACATACGTGCCTTTACTTGCTTTTTCACCTATATCTAAAGTGCCGTTTACAGTAAAATCTGTTTTCCCTAAACTTGCTACAAGCGTCCCTGTCGGAGAATTGTCAGATTTTGAGATATTCTCTACAGTGGGAGCGTCAATAATCATATCTGGTTCTCCCGATTTAGTTAATGCAATAAATGGTGGTAAGGTGATAATATAATCATAAAATGGTACTCCTTCTAAATGAAAAAATGCATTTGTAGTAACATGGCTTTGGTTTAGTGATTCAGCATTATTACCTTTAATTCTCGAATTAATGGAGGAAATGGTAGTGTATGATGTAGATGTTATCATAGACATTGTCATTATGTAATTTGATGTTTGACATAATGAAACAGGTGAATCATCAACTATTTCAGCACCAATAAATGTTCCAAATGAAGCCACAGGCAATTGACCAAAAACATGAGAAGCAATGCTTATCATCAATATACAAATCGTGAATAATATCTTTTTCATTTCGGATTTTTTTAATTCGGGAGATGCTGCTTATCAGTGTAAAATTTAATCTTAATATGTGAGATTCATAACTAATCTGCAAATATACACAATTTATTTTAAAAGTGCGCTTTTTTTTAAATTTTTTTTTTAATAATACAAAAAAGGGAATGTTTGAATTCAAACATTCCCTTTTCATTTGAAAACTTGTTCTTAGTTATAAGTCACAACAACATCAAATGACCCTACATAAGCACCAGCATTTTGACCGCTATTTAAGGACAAAGTAGCTCCTACATAAAATGTACTTGTACCTGTTATATTATGTACGGCATTAAGTGTTCCTTCTGAGCACGTCCAACTTCCAACAGACATATTATTTGATGTTCCGGTACCTATAGAAATAGTTATTGGTGTTGGAGGCAACGTAATTGTATAATAAGAATCTGCATCTCCAGTAACATTGTACTTAGCAGAATGTTTTAATGGTGAATTTCCTAAAAGAACTACTCCAGCAGTACCAGTTCTATCACCAGCTGCATTAGCTGCAATAGTAACAGTAGCATCAGCAGTTGGTCTTGCCATTGTTCCGAAATGCAAACCTGAAGCTACGCCAGAGGTAGCATTTCCATCAGTAATTCCAAGTGTTGCAACGATTCTCGCTCCAGCAGCAGAGTTAATTGTTTTGGTATCGGTTGGTGTTTGCGCCATTGTTTTGGTTGTGAAACCTGCCATCATGATGATAGCTGCGATGATGATTGTGATTTTTTTCATAGTTTTAATTTTTAATTGTTTTTGTTTTTAATTGATTTTTTTAATTTTTAGTTTTTAGTTTTATTTTTTTAATTTATTTTTCTTTTTTCATTCCCGCCTGAAATTTTCAGTCGGGCAGGTTTATTTTTTGATTCAAATTTTCTCTGTGTTTTGATGCTGCAAAATTACTTCCGTTTGTCAATGTAGCGTGTAGGATTATGCTGAAATTCGTGTAAGGGATGTCTGAAATTGCGGTAAGAGTTTTACTACCCACGTGTAGGATAACCACTATAGGAAGATTTGAAAAACTTGATTTTGTTGGCTTTGCAAACGTAGGCATGTTTTCAGGAGGCATGCTTCAAAGCGGCTCAAAGAAATTTCATAAAAAATATTTTTTTAGAGCATTATTTTTTTGTATTTTTTTATAAAGTGTATAGGGTATATTTTAAAGGAATATTTCCTATTGATTGTTGTGGCTGTTTCCCGCAGATTGTCGCAACTGTTTCCCGCAGATTTCGCAGATTTACGCTGAAACCGGCTTAGTGTTTCTTTTTGTCATTATGGTAAAAAATGTGTCCTATATATATAAAGGTATAAAAATACCAAAAGCTATGTGCATTTGTTCCCACCGTTGTTTGGTTAAATTTTGCTTTTTCAAACTGTCGTGCCTACGGCACTTTACGTTACTCTTACTCATTTGTTCTACCATACTTTCGTACCTACGGTACTTTTTGAAGTCTCGTTAGAAGCGGCATTATGGTAGAAAAATGCACGTAAAGCAAATCAAACCCCGTCAGAGCTTATCCCGCACCAAACCTTGGGAGGTCGGGAGGCTTCGTGGCAAAAAAATACGCCCTATATATATAAAGGTATAAAAACCTCACCCAAATATTATTTATTTGAGGAATACAGCAGCTTTTGCGCCAAGGTTCCGTCAGGATTGCGAAGATATACCAAGAGAACTTGGGTGTTGGAGTTCAAATTTAGTTTGTGTTCGCTTTCGCCTTGTAGGGTAGTCTGCATAAGTTTTTGCCCTAAAACATCATAAACCTGCACTTCCGTTTCTTTGGTTATCAATGTTAGGTCAATAATTAATTGATAGCCGTCGGTATAAATACGTGCAGGAAGTATGTTATCAGTAGGATTATGATCAGGTCCGAAATATAAAACAAAACGATTCGTAGCGTCCGACATTGTGGCTTTGAAATTATAAACAGCATTGGTTTTCATGTTTTGTATATAATGCAATTGACGATCTTCGAGCATCACAATATTATAATTACTCGGTTCAAAACTACAGTGTATGGTATAATCACCATCTGCACCGGGAGAATAATTCACCGGGACAACAGGATTTTCTTCGGGATTGGTAAAATAATGTACGGATAATTTGTCAGAAGTTGTAGGCATATATAAACTTGGCGCTGAAGCTACCCGACTAAATAACTTCATAGCACCATTACTATTTTCAGGTTTGCCAAAATCCAATAATATTTCATCCGAGCCAAATCCTGCATCTGAACCAACTGTGAGGCTAAATTTGTTCAAATCCTCTTCGAGCTCTTTAAAGAAGTTTGCACCAGTGTGGGTGCGAACCGTATTAGTAGTAACGAGGTTGCCCGCACTGGCTGCACGAACAAAATATGCCTGGTTAGGAGCTATGTAGCGAGTTACATTATTAGTTCCGATTCCGGTAGCTGAGTTGTAAGCACCATAATTATTTGTTGCAGGATTCCAAATCCACATATCATAGCCCGTACTACTAGTCACTAAATTTGATCGGCTCCAGCCCGTAGGTGCTTGCCAATCTATAGAAGAAGGATACGGATTTCCAACCAGATTGAAACCTTTCAGGCTATCAATAACACTGCTTGCAGTAAGACCGTAAGAAATACTTCCATTATTTAAGTTGCCAATAAATTCTTTGGTTTGATGCGTTGCCTGTAATGAATACAGATAACCACGCCCGGGTACAAAGTTCGCTCCCGGATTTATTGTACTCCAACTGGGGTTGAGTTTGTAAATCCAACAATTTGTCGGTTCATTCCAAATATACATATCATAGCCTGTACCATTACTATAAGTACCGGATGGTAACCATGAACCACTAATTGATTGAGCTGTCATTGGCGAAGAAAGAAAATGCCAATCTTCCACTGCTCCCGGAATGTAGCGTTGCATTGTTCCAGGCACATTGTTCGTGTTATGAAGTAGCGATGCTGTTCCTGTTGAGTCTGATTTTAAGACAAAACCTGAATTGCCTGCAGAATTCGTGATAGTCCCAAGGGCTGTGAGGGCTTTCCCAGCTACAACACTAAATAATTTCCCTGAATTAATGACAAGGTTATTGTGGACCGTAAAATTGGTGTCAAGTGTTACTCCAGCCGTATTATCTATAGTAAGATTATGAATGCTGTCGTTAAGATAGCGTCCAGCAACAATGTGTTGTAAACTTGTACCACCATAAATAATGGTAGGCGAGTTCGTGTTTGCATCTAATTTGCCGGATGTGGCAGTGATACTATTTAGCAATCGTAAGCTGCCATTTAAGGTAACATTATTGCTATTGTTAGTAATTAGGTTATAAACAGCATTATTGTAAAAAGCACCTGTGGGGATAGATTGAGGAGTCGCACCGGCAAACTCCACAGTGGAATTCGTGGAAGAGGCATCAATTTGAGCACCGTTTGTAAAGTTTAAATCACCCTTCACCGTTAGTTTAAATCCATTGGTAACCATACGATAGGTTGATTGGTTGATGTATATATGGGTTACCGAACGATTTTGATCCATTTGACAATGATTTACGGGCGCATCATCGAATATAATATTCGCATCGACAGCAGGAACTGTGTTTGCTGTCCAATTAATAGGCGTGTTCCAGTCGTTGCTAACTGTTCCTTTCCATTTGTTGACGGAAATATGTTCCCATGCTCCCATGGTAGGATTGTATCTTGGATTTGATCCGAAGTCAATTGTTATCCCGGTTCCTGAAATACCATTCAGATCTATTCCTAGCTTATAACCTGTTGCTACAGTCGCACCGGGAGTGATGAAAGAAGGATTGATATTCAAACTGTGTGCATCCTGCCCTGTAATAAGTGGGAGTGTGGTTTTATTTGCTGCATTATAGTATCCTAGGACTCCACCCGTTCCCGAAACAAAGTAATCGTTATAATCTAATGTCAGATTTGTACTCACAGCATAATTAAAATAAGCGGCATAGTGTAAACTTGCCCCCCCCGTTGTTGAACGGGCATTCATAAAAATGTTATTTCTAAAATTTCGAGTATTTGTTGTAACAGCCGAATATAAAGCATAAGATTTATTAGTAACACCTGAATTCAAGGTTCCGCTAATATATATTGTATTAAAATAAAGATTATTGTTATTACCCGCAGCACCTGTTTCATATATGCCATATATTGTAGTAGCAGTGTTTCCCCCCAAACTGATTATATTGTTGTAATAGGTTGCAACGCCTGAACTTATTTTTATTCCATACAATGAAGCAGTTGTAGCGGTTGTACTCACCGACAACCCATAAATAAAGTTGCCCTGTACAACATTGGCACCTGTGCCACTAGTAAAAAACAACCCAATAATATTTGATGCTGCAGCATTAGTTGCAGATAAGTTGTAAATTGTATTTCCGGAAACACTATTAGCTCCTGGCCCGCCAGTAAAATATATGCCGAATACATATCCTGCATAAGAAGTATATGTATTTGATAAATTATAGATTGTATTGCCTGTAACAGCTTTAAGCGTAGCACCCGTTAAGGCTATTCCACAAACAGATGCTGTATTAGTTGCTGATGTGTTACGATCTGCAATGGTTAAATCATGGATAGAATTATTGTTTATGGTGTTGGCGCCATTTGTTGATGTTATTCCATTAATGATACCCAATGTGCCAGTTGTAGTATTTGTTGTGCTATTTTTAAGATTGGCAAAGGTATTGTTATTTATAGTAATAGTTCCTGTTCCCAAAGTGTAAACTCCATAAACCGTTTGTGGCTGCCCTGTACTTGTTGAGGTTGCATTTATACTATTGGCTGTAGATGTGCTTCCTATTGTATTGTAATTAATAGTTATGGTTCCAGCTACTGCAGTCTTATTGATTCCAAAAAAGTTCGTAGCATTTGCTGCTGAACTATTTGCTGCTATTATGGAGCCTATAGAATTGTTTTGGCATACAACTGTGCCGAGACTAGCAATATTTATTCCAAACACATTTGTAGCAGTTGCCCCACCTGTAACAGTAATTGATCCTGTTCCTGTTGTTGCACCAATAATGTTACCAGTAATAGTACCTATATTTACATCCCCAGCCGCAATATTAATTCCTGTCCATGATGCAGCACCTGAATTACTCCAGGCAATGTTTTGTATCGTATTATTTTGGACGCGGCTTGCAGTACCTGTTCCAACACTTAAATTTATAGCCGTAAAGATATTGTTGAAAGCATTAGTTTTTGTCCAAGCAGATCCTCCGCATGAAGCCGATTTTCCACCTATAAAATTATTCGAAACATTAAAGTCAATACCAGATATATTGTTAATGTAAATAATATTATGTGCAACTGTTGCCGTCGGGGCATAAGCGGTTGTTTCATAAAAACTATTACCTAGTATAGAGCATGCAGTTGTATTAGACGAAAGAAATATTCCATTTGAAGCTGATGCATTATTAAGGAAATCGTAAATATAATTGTTGCTTATAATGATTTCCCTATTACCGAATCCTGCTGATCCAAGTGAAAATATTGCATTTACTGGTCTTCCTGCAGCATCGCTAGTAATGTTGTTATTATATAATGTATTTTTGTTATTTCCATTGCCCGTTGTGGCCGTTGAAAATAAAATAACACCGCTAGAAACGTTAGTCTCAGAACCTTTTATAGTACAATATTGTATGATATTGTTTTGAGCAGAATTAATAAATTGAATAGTTGAAGTTGCCGGGTTATTCGAAATGCTTGTATTATTAATAGTCATGTCTGACAAGCCAATTTGGTTTACTCTCCCATCAATGGTTACACTATCTGCACCATTTAAGGTGATTAGTGGTCCTGCAACATTTCCACTAACTTTTACACCAGAAATGATAGGGTAAATAGCAAGCGAAGTCCATGATCCGGCATTTAAATAATTTGTGCCAGTTTCAGCGATTGAATTACCCCTAATAGTGATGTTAATATTGTTACCTGTTTGAATAGTTGCGTTTATTGCCGCAAAAGCACCTGTTGTATTTGTTAAAGACGAATAGTAACCATCAGCATTCGTAGAACCGGAAACATTTATGATGTCTCCATATAAAATAGTTACGCTTGTTGTTGTGCTTACTATTCCACAACCATCTGAAGCAGCAATTGTATAAGTTACGATGTAAATACCAGGTGTACTAGCACTTGGTGTTATTGAACCTGTTGAAGAATTTAATGATAGTCCTGCAGGAGAAGATGTATATGTTCCACCATTAGGACCAACTAAAGTAACACTTTGTGGTAAGGATATAGCAGTGAAGAATGGCGTACCTATATAAGAGATTGTTGCTACAGGTAGAGTAGTTATAGTAATTGACGAAGTGGCACTAACCAAAGCACAGCCCCCCGATGAAGCTATGGTATTGGTTACTGTATAAGTTCCTGCCGTACTCGTGGAGAGATTAACCTGACCAGTAGCATTGCTGACAAAATTCAAACCTGCTGTAGAAGAAAATGTACCAGCAACACCTCCACCACTAAACGTAGGGGAAGGGTTGGATGCATTTGAACAATAGGGAGTACCAGTGTAACTGAATGTTGATACAGGCAGGGTCGTTATTGTTACTGATGTTGTTACAGGTACTGTCGAGCATCCGCCAGAGGCTGTAATGGTATAGGTTACCGTGTAACTACCCGCTGTACTCGTGCTCGGTGTTATTGCTCCTGTCGACGCATTTATTGTTAATCCTGTTGTAGAACTATAGGTACCTCCACTATAGGCTCCACTGCCGCTTAGGGTGGCCGATTGGGGAGTAATTAATGATGTACAGAAGGGGGTTCCAACATAGCTTATGGTGGCTGTTGGAACAGCGTTGATGGTTACACTCGTTGTCGCTGTTACTACTGAACACCCATTGGTTGGTGCTATGGTATAGGTTACTGTGTAAGTACCCGCTGTACTTGCGCTCGGTGTTATTGCTCCTGTCAACGCATTTATTGTTAATCCTGCAGGAGTGGCTGTATAAGTCCCACCGCTTGTGCCTGTTTGTGTTACTGCTTGTGCTGTTACTAAAGACATACAAAATGGTGTGCCTGCATAAGAGATGGTTGCAATGGGTAAAGAGGTAATAGTAATGGACGAAGTAGCACTAACCAAAGCACAGCCCCCCAATGAAGCTATGGTATTGGTTACTGCATAAGTTCCTGCCGTACTTGTGGAAAGATTAACCTGACCAGTAACAGGGCTGACAAAGTTCAAACCTGCTGTAGAAGAGAATGTACCTGCAACTCCTCCACCATTAAACGTTGGAGAAGGGTTGGAGGCATTTGAACAATAGGGAGTACCAGTGTAACTGAACGTCGCTATGGGTAAGGAAGTTATTGTTACTGACGTGGTTACTGGTATTGACGAACATCCACCAGAGGCTGCTATGATATAGGTTACCGTGTAGCTACCCGCTGTACTCGTGCTCGGAGTTATTGCTCCTGTCGACGCATTTATTGTTAATCCAGCTGTAGAACTATAAGTGCCTCCGGTGTAGGCTCCACTACCACTTAAAGTGACAGATTGCGCTGTAATTAACGAAGTACAGAAGGGGGTGCCAGCATAGCTTATCGTGGCGGTCGGTATGGCGGTGATGCTTACACTCGTTGTCGCTGTCACTATTGAACATCCATTGGCGGGTGCTATGGAATAGGTTACTGTGTAAGTACCCGCTGTACTTGCGCTCGGTGTTATTGCTCCTGTCAACACATTTATTGTTAATCCAGCAGGGGTGGCTGTATAAGTCCCACCGCTTGTGCCTGTCTGTATTACTGCCTGTGCTGTTGCTAAAGACATACAAAATGGGGTGCCTGCATAAGAAATGATTGCAGTGGGTAAAGAGGTAATAGTAATGGACGAAGTGGTGCTAACCATAGCACAGCCCCCTGATGGAGCTATGGTATTGGTTACTGTATAAGTTCCTGACGTACTTGTTGAAAGATAAACCTGACCGGTAGCAGTGCTAACAAAATTTAAACTTGCTGTCGAAGAAAAGGTACCCGCAACCCCGCCACCGCTGAATGTGGGGGATGGATTTGCGGCATTTGAACAATAGGGTGTGCCGGTATAGCTGAATGTCGCTATGGGTAAGGCAGTTATTGATACTGATGTTGTTACCGTTACGGCAGCACAACCGCCCGATGAGGGAATGGTATAGGTCACCGTGTAAGTTCCAGCCGCACTTGTGCTGGGAGTAATTGCCCCGGTGCTTGAGTTGATTGTCAGCCCTGTCGGAGAAGCGGTATAGGTACCATCAGTGTAAGCCCCTGTACCCGATATTGTTATGGATTGAGTTGTGCCAACTGAATTACAGAATGGTGTCCCGGCATAGCTGATCGTTACAGTCGGGATTGCAGTTATGGTTACCGTTGCCGTTCCTGAAATCGGATTTGAGCAAGCCGGTGCAGTCTGATAAACAATGCTGACCAGATTATATGCAAATACTCCGGCAACAGTTGTCGGGACAGCGAGAGTTGCAGAGGTGCTTGCACCAACATTGATGGTCGATTGATTCACACCATTTATGTTATAGGTGATAGTGACCGGTAAAGATTGTGGATTTGTGAAGGTAATGATTGGATTAGTTGCATTCTGACAAACTGTCGTAGATATACTGATCGTCGCGGTCGGTGTCGGACGAATAGTTACTGCCAGTATACTTTCAGCACTTGTCCCGCAACTGTTACTGGCTGTAACCCTGATGTTGCCGCTTTGACCAGCAGCACCCGTTGTAACTGTGATTGAATTTGTTCCTGAACCGGATGTAACCGACCAACCGGTAGGGACCGTCCATGCGTAGGTTGTTGCATTGATAACTGTAGCGATGTTGTATATTTGTCCCGTTAAGGCAGCACACTGGATGGCTGAACCTGCAATTGCGCTTAGAGTGGCTGGAGTTCCCGGACTTACAGTCAAATCAATTAAATTTACTGTTCCTGTTATGACTGGATTACTTCCGACAACTCGAATTCTGTATCCTGTTCCCGCTGATGTCCCCGATGGAATAGTGCCGGATATAGTTCCGGCTGTAGTTTGAGCCAGCGTACCAATGACTGTTGAAGAGGTAAAACTTCCGCCAGCATCTGATAATTGTGCAGTAAAAACGTTTCCTGAATAAAAGGTTCCTGTGATGGTAAAAGGAACAGAAACAGCGACTCCAGGACAAAACGGAGTACCGGAAATGGTATCGGTTGTAATAGTTTGTTTCCTTCCGGCAAATAAAAAATATCTGTTTGTGCCTATTGCATTTGACCCAGTGACACTATAGATACCAGTAGTTCCTGACAAAGATGTATAGGTGCCTGCAAGTGTTGGACTGCTTCCTATTACATCTAATGGAGCTATAGATGTTTGTTTAGTCAGGGAAACTGAACTATTTGTAAAATTACCGGAAGTGATTAACGACCAATATTCCGTGTTACTTATTGAAGCCAGAGTAGCGTCATATGTTCCGCCTGTCGATGCCGCTATTGCTTCTATCTGTGTAGTTACAACACCAGTACCCGTGGTCGGATTAACCAGGTCAAATGGCAAATATGTTGTGCCATTCCCTACCGGAAAATGGTAGGTCGAACCCGCAGAAAGACTGGCTGGTAATGACCACCTTATCGGTCCGTTAATAAATGAAGTGGCTGATGCTCCAACAATCGCATTGGTCGAAGTATTGGTTACCGACAGCAAATTTGTTCCGGTTGTCGTTAACATTCCTGAAGTAAATGTAAGTATATCGGAAACCGAGACGGCGGCGCTTAAACTGACGATGTTATTAACCGTGGAACCTGTGTTGGCAATGGTAAGATTATTGGCACCGGTCAGTCCGTTACCGGTTACCTGGTTCGATGCACCATTGTAAGTATAATTGGCACCACTATTATAGGTTCGTGGTCCGTTAAACTGCATGGAGCCGGTATTCCCGGAAATGGAAATTCCGTTTAGATTGGCAGTTATAAGAGATGCTCCGCTATTTAATACAAAATGTGATGCATTCGCCTGGTTTCCATTAGGTAGATCATTAATAATATACGTTCCAAAATCAATCGTTCCTGAAACAATGAAATCAGCATAATACTGTGCAGCCGAGTAGTCTCCCGTTAACGTAATATTTGATCCCAGTTTTACATAGCTGCCTGATTTTACGGCACAAGTAGTCCAAATTGCCGCATTTGAATTAGATAAGGTTACAATTTGTGTAACAGTTCCGTTAAATATTAATTGGCCGTTAATTGCTCCGGCACCAGCCGTGGTTATGGAAGCTGATCCTGTAGTACTTGTCAGATTACCTGCAAGGTACAGTATTGATGCTGCCCCATATCCTGTTGGGTTAAAATCAAAAGTACCGCCTGTTTGTTGATAATTACCTGCAATTGTCAAGGTATCGCGTTGCGTTGTACTGGCATTCATTGCAAACGTACTGGCATTGAGAGTGAAATTTCCATTTACAACAATATTCCCGGTTTCAGTTTTGGTCCCTGTGCCACCAATGATGATATGGTTAAAATTACTGGCTCCGATCGTGTTTAAATCACCGTTGAAGTTTATCGTGGATCCTGTTGCTGTGAAGATTCCGGTGTTGGTCCAGTTCCCACCGACAGTATGGGTGAAAGCACCTGCGGTGAAGTTGTTGTTGATATTCACACTACCCGTGACGGTTAAAACTCCTGTAGCTGTTTTTGTTCCTGCCCCGCTAAAGACAATGTTGTTGAAATTGCTTGACCCGATTAAACCTGCGCCTGTTCCGTTGAAATTGATTGTTGAACCTGTTGCAGTAAATGTTCCTCCATTGGTCCAGTTTCCACCGACAGTATGGGTGAAAAAGCCTGCGGTGAAATTGTTGCTAATATTCATATTCCCAGTGATGGCCAAAGCTCCGATAGCTGTTTTCGATCCGATCCCACTGAACGTTATATTATTGAAATTGCTTACCCCGATACTAGCAGCACCTGTACCATTAAAATCAACCGTTGAGCTATTCGCAGTAAATGTACCGTTATTGGTCCAGTTCCCGCTTACAGTCAAGGTATTTGAACCGGCAATAGTGAGTGTTGCAAAGGCATTAATAGTAATGTTATTGCAAACTGCCGTAGCGCTTATTACCGGTTGGTTTCCACCTGGAGGAATAATTACATTCGTTGCTGAGGTTGGTACACCACCGCACCAGTTGGAAGCCGTATGCCAATCAGTACTAGTAATACCAAGCCAACTCCCGACAGCATTAACAATCATTGTTATCGCATTGGAAGTAGTAGGACTTCCGGTAGCACATGATGCATTCGATGTCAACACGCAGGTAACCACGTCATTGTTTATTGGAATATAGGAGTATGTCGGACTATTGCTTCCAGCATTGGTACCGTTGACTTTCCACTGGTATGAAGGTGTTGTCCCTCCGTTTGTTGGTGTAGCTGTAATGGTTACTGATGTGCCCGAACAAACAGGGTTTGCTGAAGGCGAAATTGCAAGGTTTACAGGAAGACTCGCGTCAATCGTAACCGATGATGTTGCTGTGACAACCGGGCAGCCACCCAATGCAGCGATGGTGTTGTTAACCGTGTAGGTTCCCAGTGTGCTGGTGGCAAGATTTATCTGTCCGGTGGAAGTGCTGACAAAGTTTAAACCTGCTGTGGCTGAAAATGTTCCGGCAACTCCGCCACCGTTGAATGCGGGGGATGGATTTGCGGCATTGGAACAATAGGGTGTGTCTGTATAACTAAAGGTGGCTACCGGCAATGTGGTAATGGTTACACTGGTGGTAACGGGAACACTGGAACAACCTCCCGTTGCTGGAATGGTATAAGTAACTGTATAAGTTCCTGCGGTACTTGTACTGGGGGTGATAGCACCTGTAGAAGAATTTATCGTTAAGCCTGCTGGGGTGCTGCTATAAGTACCACCAGTATAAGAGCCCGTACCA
>CAIOJS010000289.1 GCA_903858655.1 uncultured bacterium
CAACAGAAGTTCATTGGGACAACAATGGATTTTTCCTTTATTCGCCTAAACCAAGAGATTGGACATATTTCGATTGGTACAAACACATTACTAATGTAACGGAAATAGAATGTAATTGTAAACTAATCTTGACAGACAAAACAAGGTGGATAAACATACCTAATGAACTAAAAGAACAAATTAATGGCAAATAAATAACGAACGCATAACGCAGGTATTGCCGACAATGCCGCCAGACAGTTTTTGCTACTTAGAAACATTAGAGCGGGCGGCACTGCTGCAATACCTTTCCTGTTATGCCCGTTCGTCGCCAACCTTTGCCTCCGTCCCTTCTATCCATTTTGGCTATTCCTAATAAAATATCAATTAAGCATTTCAGCAATATAACAATTAAACAATTTAACCATTTGTGCCAAGTCTCCGCCTCCTATTCCTTCACCACTTTCTTTGTCATAAATAGCTGTTTATTATCCTTCACACGAAGAAAATAAACCCGTTGTTCGAAATTCGCAGTGCCCGTTGCACAACATTAATTTTTCAAGAATTTTTTAGTACTTTTTGTCATCCAAAGCGATAATAATATGTTTGAACTTTATTTGATTCCAAAACCAAGCAATTTGAGTCGAAAATATGTCAAAAAACTGATTGCGTTTGAAATTGTTTGCGTTTTCGGGTGTTTTTGGATCGGTTAGGGCATAATTCACCTCTTTAAACTTCAAAAGTTTTTTAAGGTTATATGCGGTAGATGCCAACAGCACATGTTTGTTTGCTAACTTTATTCCTTTAGTATTAACCTTTTTCATTCCTAAAAAATGAAGCAAAGTTCCTAATACCGGTTCAACTGTTGATGAGCGTAGGACTTTCATTTGCTTTCCTTTTTTTGTTTTCACTCTTTCAAACATCTTATCGTAATAAGGTTTGTCAATAGTGTCCATTAGCTGTTTAGTATTCATGTTACCAAGGCACTTGATTTTTTGTGGACAGTCTTTACAATCAATTCTTGAAGACCGATAAACTTTATTTTTCCCGTTGGCTTTACGATCTAAAATCTTTTTAAATGGAAGCTTTTTTCCTTGAGAACACACATAACAATCTTCTTCTTCATTATAAGTAAAATCTTCCCTTTTATTCTTATAAGGACCATAACAAGGAATATAACCTCCTATGCCTTTGTTTTCTAAATATTTCAATGCTTCACCACTACTGTAATTTGTATCAGCCAAAACATCTTCTACTTCTAGACCCTCTTGATGTAAATTTTCACATACCTGATCAACCAAAGTTGGCAAAGTCATAGCATCTCGCTTGTTGGCAAAATCAGCCATTGCTCCGCAAATCACATGTGAATGAGTATCCACACTAATCTGTCCTGCATAATTTAGTTGCAATGGTTTATGTTTCTTTTTTGAAATGCGTGCATCTGGATCTGCGGGGCTTTTCCAATTATGATTGCTCATACTGATTTTTTGTTTTTTATCTTTTTGCAAAGGTTTTTCTTCTTCATTATCAGATAACTCTTTAAGATAATTAGCGGTATCAATTTTAAGTTCTTTTGAAACAATACTATCCATAGATGCATTGGCTTTTATCAGAGCACTATCAATAGCTTGGCGACGACCACTTACCATTCCTTTTTCAACACATAAAGTCAATACGTTTCTGAATACCTCCAAAAACAATTCTTCTCCATACAACTGGCGGGTTCTGCTCAACGTGCTATGCCAAGGCAATGGCTCATCAATATTATATCCAATAAAATAAAGCATATCCATGCGCATAGAAGCATGCTCTATTATTTTTCTATCGGAGTTATAGTTTTCTAGATAACCAATTAACATAAGCTTGAAGAAGACAATCGGATCAATACTTTTTTGTCCTTCTTTGCCATAATACTGAGATGTAAGTTGAGGTAAGAATGTTAAGTCCAAAACCTCTTTTAATCGACGATAAAAGTTATCTTCGGGTACCCAATCTGAGAGTCTAAAACTCAGAAATAGTTTTTCTTGAAATTGTTTTTTTCCTTGCATGTACAAAATTACTAAAAAAAACTATATTATACGTTTGATATTCAAATAAATATCAACTATTCATTGTTAATAAAGTACGTATTTTTATAAAAATACATACTGGAACTGAAGTTGTGCAACAGGCACTGCAAACTTCGAAATTTATAAATAGTAGTTTGCAACTAAGCTGCCCGCTGCGAACCTGAATAATCGCCTCTCTACTTCACCAAAGCCCCATTTTCAAAATCTTTCTCTTGATGCACAAAACACAATTCTCCTTGGCTGTTTTCCGCCATCAATATCATCCCTTGCGATTGAATGCCGCGGAGCATCTTGGGCTGAAGGTTGACCAGTATGGTTACTTTCTGTCCGATAATCTTGTCAGGGTCATAGTTTGCAGCGATGCCGGATACCACTGTGCGTTTGTCTATGCCGGTATCCACCGTAAGTTTCAGAAGTTTGTCGGTTTTGGGGACTCTCTCGGCTGCAAGTATAGTGCCTGTGCGAATATCCAACTTGGCAAAATCTTCGTAGGTAATATCGGGTTTTGCAGGTGTTATGGTTGTTTCGGTCATTTTATTTTGTTCTTTGGTACTGTTGAGTCTTTCGATTTGAGCTGTGATGGCTTCGTCCTCAATCTTTTCAAAAAGCATAGCATCGGTGTTCAGTTTTGTTCCTGCTTTTAATAGGTCAATGCTTCCTGCAACATCCCATGTATTGCTATCCATTTGCAGCATCTTCTTGAGGGTTGATGAGGTGTATGGCAAAAAAGGTTCCATAACCACCGCAAGGTTAGCGCATATTTGAAGAGAGATGTTTAAAATAGTTTTTACTCTATCGGGATTTGTGGCAAATATTTTCCATGGCTCGCTTTCGGCAAGGTATTTATTGCCCACGCGGGCTAGATTCATCACCTCGCTCAACGCCTCACGAAATTTGAATAACTCTATTGATGCAGCAATTTTCTGCGGAAAAGCAGCAATATCTGCAATGGTTTGCCGGTCAATCTCGGTGATTTCTGTAACAGGAGGGACTTCGCCATTAAAGTACTTTTGAGTCAATATCAGTGAACGGTTTACGAAATTGCCCAATATGGCAACCAATTCGCTATTGTTTTTTGTCTGAAAATCCTTCCACGTAAAGTCATTATCTTTCGTTTCGGGTGCATTGGCGGTAAGTACATAACGCAACACATCCTGCTTGTCTTTGAAATCAATCAAATACTCGTGAAGCCACACTGCCCAATTGCGCGATGTGGAAATCTTGTCGCCTTCCAAATTCAGAAATTCGTTGGCAGGAATATTGTCGGGAAGGATATAACTCCCTTCGGCATGGAGCATGGCAGGGAATATAATGCAATGAAACACGATATTGTCTTTGCCGATAAAATGTATCAGGCGGGTATCTTCTTTCTTCCAATACGTTTCCCAATCAACGGTCTTGTCAATATGTTGAGCTTTGTAGGCAGCATTTACGTTTTCAGCCCATTCTTTGGTTGCAGATATATAGCCAATAGGTGCATCGAACCAAACATAAAGCACTTTGCCTTCAGCATCTTCCACTGGGACTTTCACGCCCCAATCCAAATCGCGCGTAACGGCACGTGCTTGCAATCCCTGGTCTATCCATGATTTGCATTGACCATACACATTGGGCTTCCATTCTTTGTGCTCTTCTAAAATCCATTTCCGAAGCCAATCTTCATATTTATCCAAGGGAAGATACCAATGTTTTGTCTCTTTCATAATAGGTATATTACCGCTCAGGGCAGAACGCGGATGTATTAAATCGGTAGCATTTAATGATGTGCCGCATTTTTCGCATTGATCTCCATAGGCTTTGTCATTATTGCAATGGGGACAAGTGCCCGTTACATACCTATCGGCTAAAAATTGTTTTTCGACCTCATCATAGAGTTGCTCAGAAGTTTTCACCACAAATTCACCTTTATTAAATAGTGTCTGAAAAAACTCAGAAGCTGTTTCATGATGTATTTTATTCGAAGTGCGCGAATACACATCGAAAGTAATGCCAAAATCTTCGAATGATTTCTTAATAATATTGTGATACTTGTCCACAACTTCTTGTGGAGTCACCCCTTCATTCTTAGCTTTGATGGTGATGGGCACTCCGTGTTCGTCAGAACCGCCGATAAAAATCACGTCTTCGCCCTTCATGCGCAAATAGCGTACATAAATGTCGGCAGGGATATAAACACCCGCAAGATGCCCAATATGAACGGGTCCGTTGGCATAAGGTAAGGCAGAAGTTACTGTTGTTCGATTAAATTTTTTCATAGTATGTTCAACAAACGATGTTTTTTTAGTATTTTCGCAGACGAAAAAGAATTTTGCAAAATTAATTATTTCAGTTCACTTTTTATTTATTATTTTTAAAGTATGATTACACCGAATTATCTTAGCAAAGGCGACACGATTGCTATCGCTGCTCCGGCGCGCAAAATCAGTCTCGAAGAACTTCAACCCGCCCTAGATGTATTTGAGCGTTGGGGACTAAAAGTTGTGTTCGCTGACAACCTTTTTAAGACCCATCACCAATATGCCGGAACCGATAATGAACGAATTGAGGGCATGCAACAATTGTTAGATAACCCTAATGTGAAAGCTATTATTAGTGCGCGCGGCGGATATGGAACAGTACGTATGGTGGATGGGCTTGATTTTTCTAAGTTTATGGAGCAACCGAAATGGATTGCAGGATACAGTGATATCACAGTGCTCCATTCAGATATTCACAGTGAATTAGGTGTGGAAACCCTGCATTGTTCGATGCCAATTAATTTTGCAGAAAACACTTCTGAAGCAATAGAAAGTATGCGCAAGGCATTATTTGGTGAGGCGCTTAACTATGAGGTTGAAGCACATGAATACAACAAAATGGGCTCGGCATGCGGGGAACTTGTTGGCGGGAATTTATCTGTTTTATATTCCTTAAGTGGCTCAATATCGGATATTAAAACGGATGGGAAGATATTTTTTATAGAAGACTTAGAAGAATATCTTTATCATATTGACCGCATGATGATGCAACTGAAACGGAGTGGAAAATTGAAGAATCTCTCAGGACTCATTGTTGGTGCGATGAATAAGATGAACGACAATGCTATTCCTTTTGGGAAACAAGCGTATGAGATAATTGCCGAACATGTAGCCGAATACGATTTCCCCGTGTGCTATGGTTTCCCCGCCGGACATATTGATGATAACCGTGCTTTGATTATGGGTAGAAAGATTACCTTAGAGGTTGCTGATAAAACAATTGTTCGCTTTTAAGAAGTAAATATCTTTTGATTACATTTATTTCTCTTGATATTAAATCGGTTCAATTTGCATACATCCTTAGTAAGTGCAATTTTGTTCCATAAAGAAATTCTTATCAAGCAATTTATTCTATCATAAATAGTATATTTGCAAAAAATATATTGCAGCAAAAGTCGTTAGAAAGTGAATGCAATAAGGACATATTTGCCGCTATAATTATCTGTTATTAACATCCATTGAATGAAGAATATTTGTTTTTTAAACACCACGAGTTTTTGGGGCGGAGGCGAGAAGCCTCATTTAGAATATGCTTTACATTTTTCAGAGAAGAACTACAATGTTTATATAGCTGCTAGCAAAGATTCACCCCTTGCCAAAAGAGCCCTTGAGAAAAACATCAAATTGTTTGAGATTAAACTCAACAATCTGTCGTTCCTAAACATTTTCAAGCACATCAAGCTATATCGGTTTCTGAAAAGAGAAAAGATTGACACCATTATTGTCACCACCTCCCAAGATGTGAAAGCAGCGGGCATAACGGCGAAGTTTGCACACATTGAACGCATCGTATATATGAGAGGCTTGGCGGTTTCTGTGAAGAATTCTTTCATCAATCGCATGCTATTCAATAACATTTTGACGCACATTATTGCGAATTCATTAGAGACAAAAAAAACTATGGTCGAAAACCTAAATCGGCACAAGAATATTGATGATAAGGTGAAGGTGATTTATCATGGCATTGAATTAGGTCTGTTTGACAAACAAGCAAAAGAGAAATTCCCTTACAGCGAAGAGCACAAACTCGTCATTGGCACGGCAGGCAGATTGACCTTGCAAAAACGTCAGAGTGATTTGATAAAGATAGCCTACAATCTAAAAGAAAACGGTTTAAAGTTCAAGATGCTGATTGCCGGCACGGGCGACCTCAAGTCTGAAATTGAACGGATGATAGAAGAATATAAACTGCAACAAGAGGTTGTTCTGCTAGATTTCGTTGAAAATATCCCTAGCTTCATGCGCAGCATAGATATTTTTGCGCTGACGTCGTCGTGGGAAGGATTTGGCTATGTTTTGGTGGAAGCTATGGCGGCTTCTAAGCCTGTGGTGGCATATAATATTTCAAGCAATCCCGAAGTGGTTCGTGATATGGAAACGGGTTTCTTGGTTGATTATCCCAACATAGAAATGTTTGGCGAAAAGCTAGAGCAATTAATTACCAATTCGAGCGAGAGGATACAATTTGGGAAAAACGCGCGCAAGCTTGTTGAAAGCAACTTCCAAATAGATGATAAAGTCACGGAACTAGAAAACTATCTCTTGGATAAAAACGAAGCATAAAAAAAGGAAGTGTTTTCACGAAAACACTTCCTTTCCTTTCTAAAGCTCCAAACAATTAAGAAATCACTATTTCTCTCTTTGCCTTTGCTTGTTCTTCTTCCTTTTTGGGAAGTTCGATGTTCAGAATTCCGTTTTTGTATTCGGCTTTGATTTTGTCCGAATCAATGCTTTTTGGAAGCGTGAATGAGCGACTGAAGCAACCATAAACAAACTCTTTGCGAGTATAGTTTTTGGTATCTTCTTCTTTTTGTGCTTCTTTTTCTGCCAAAACAGTCAACATACCGTTGTCCACATCGAGTTTGAAATCCTCTTTGTTCATGCCCGGGGCAGAAAGTTCGAGTTTAAACTCTTTGTCGGTTTCAACAATGTTGGTTGCCGGTGCATAGCAGTATCGGCGTGGAGCTATAGCGCTCATTTCATTTTCGAAAAAGCTATTCATCAAATCGGAAAAGCTGTGTTCGTTGTTCCATCTCATAATTTTC
This sequence comes from uncultured bacterium, assembly GCA_903858655.1. Taxonomy (GTDB): domain Bacteria; phylum Bacteroidota; class Bacteroidia; order Bacteroidales; family CAIWKO01; genus CAIWKO01. The sequence continues at coordinate 7,111 of CAIOJS010000289.1, forward strand.
ATGGTTTTGTTCTCCTTATTTTTTTTGTTAGTAATAAATTTTGTTTACGTCCCTCATCCTTTCAAATTGCGTGCAAAACGTATCTCTTTTTTGAAAGAAAAACTTATTTTTCAGAAAAACAGGAAAATAGGAAAAACTAAACTATTCATAAATCGGTCATTATGTCAGTTATAAATAAAATATACCTGCCAATATGTCATATACTAGCATAAGTGAAGGCTAAACTTCATTGGAATTAGCTTTTGATTTCTTGAAGAAATCTAAAAATAAATCATCATTGTCTTAGGAAAATTATCTAAACAATGCAGAATTTTTTAATTGCTGTGTAGAAATATTTTGCCCCGATGGTGCTTAAATCTTGTTATGGATAATAATTCTACCGATATTGTGTCCCTATATGACATAGGATATCTGAAAACCTCCTATCCCGGGATTCACTTAAACTAATTTAAACTATCAGCGCATATCCCATCAAAAATACGCCCGAATCTGCACACTGCCCACGTGGATTATTTTGTTGGTGCCGGTTTTGCGTCCGTCATAGACGATGTCGAGTTGGAGGTTGTTGGCGATGTTGCGTTGGAAGGTGAAGTTCCAGGTGATGTTTTGTCCGCGTTTGAAACCGTTGAGCATTTCGTAAGCGAGTGAGGTGTTTTCTTCGCTGTTATATTTGATATTGATATAGTTGGCGCGCACTTGTAGGGTGCCTTTACCCGGGAAGTTGTATTTGAGTTCGGTGCCGATGTTGTGGTTCAGGGCGTGTTCATTGGGTTGGGCACGGGAGTTGCGTTTGTCGGAATAGTTATAAAGTAAACTGATGCGGAACTTGTTGGAGGGTTGATAGATCAATTTGGGTTCGACTTCCCAAAAGTCAATAGCGAAATCGCGCGTGGCGAAATATTCGGAGGAGTAGGTTTTGATGCCTTTGTTGGCGGAGAGATTCATGTAGAATTTGCGGGTGATGTTCCAACGGATTTTGGTTCCGTAGGCGACATTGGAGCGGGTTTCGAATCCGTTGAGCAACAAAAGTTTGGAGTCGTTGATTTGGTAGGAGAACTCCACGCCGACTTTGGAATTGGATTTGTTGAAAAAGAGGACGGACTTGAATTGGGTGGTGGAGGTCATCAAAGCGGTGTCGTTCAAATTGAAGTTGAAGGGGTTGTAGGCGCGGAGACGGTCGTTGTTGGTGCTTTTGTGTCCCACGCTATAGGAGGATTGGAGGGAGAAGCGGGAGACAAATTTGCGGAAACCCTTCCTGGTAGCCCAGACGACGGCGGGGTCGATGGTGATGGCTTCGGAGAATTGATTGGAATAGGTTTTGATGTAGGTATGCGTGGGGGTGAACACGCGTAAATAGTTCGCCTGATCTTTAAATACGGCGACATCGAATTCGTTCAACTGTTTGATGCCGTCGTTATTGTAATCGGTCCAAGCATATACGCCTTGCCCCGCAGCGACCTCAATATAGGAATATTCTTTCTTCTCTTCCATGCCTGATCCGACTTCGTAATAGGTGGTGGATTGCATGACGCGCTTGGCAAAATGGGTGTAATATTCTATGCGTCCAATCAAGGTGTTGTCGGGCTTGTTGCGGCTCAAAAGCGTGTCCATGATGCGCAACATACGATAGGTGGCGGACATCTTCAAAATGCTGCGCGGATTTTTGGTCAACTCTACCAACATATTGAAATCATCAGCGTCGGTAGCCCGCGTCAATTTATCGAAAGAAGGCACATAGTCGTAGCGCTTCTTGTAGGACACTTTGAATTTGTTTAAAGCCGAATCGCGGCTGCTAAGGAAAGCTTCATACATATTGAAAGCAAAGCTGCTCGCCATCAGGGAATCGGAATTGGTGGGCTTGAAAACATTGTGCTCCTGCTCTTCGTTGGCACCGATGGAAAGCCATTTGAACTTCTTGATCAGCAAGGCTTTTTGTTTATAATATAGGGTGTTGTAATTGGGGGTGTTTGTTTGCAGATAGGCGCCATTGAATGTCAGGAAAAAGTTTTTCAGGTCGCCCACCACGTCCAATTGGTTTTGCATGCCATGATATTGGCTGCCATGCATAAAATAGTTGAACTGATACATCGCTAGCTGATTTCGTTTGTTTCTGATGCCGAACTTCAGCCCACTGATGTTCTCATCCGACTTCGCGATGTTGGACAAGTTCCACTCGCGCTGAAACTCCAAGGGACGATATTGCTCTATGGGATTGAAATCGCGGCTCACCCATTCGTTGCTCACATCCGCCACCAAGAGCCACTGTGCCGGGCTTTTGTGAAAGATGGGAATCAGGTTCGTCACCGTTGCCTTCACGGCATAGCCCTTGTCGTCGCTTTTATTGAAGGTAGAAAAAAGATTTTTGTTGAAATCGGTCAAGGCGCATTCTATGGAAATCTTAGTGGTTTTGCCGATGCTATAATCCAAAGCGAGGGTGTACATCTGCGTCTTTTTGGGAGCAATCAACAAGATTACAGGCTCATAATCGCCCGAAAGTTTGCCCGCATTGGGAGCCACCCACCGAAACACCCTGCCATTGGCGGAGCTTTGTATCAACACATAGTTGCCCTTCCCTGCCCCCATAAAGGTGAAGCCCAAGCGATAAAAAGCGCTGTCGGCATGTGTGGAATAGACATAAATGGAATCGTAAGTAACAGCAGCCACGGTGGTATCCACTATTTTATACATCACATAAGCATTGGAAAACGCCAAACTATCCACATTCGGAATCACCGCCAATTGGGTGCTGTCGCCTACCTGTTGCAGCAATTGCTTATCCTTTTCGGTCAGGTCCTGCTGCAGGGGTTGATTCTTCAAATCCTGTTCGGAGAAGAAATTAAAGCGCAGGTTCAGCTTCTTATAACTCACTTCGGTGCCTGCATAAAACAAGGTGCGCGAATAGTAGCGGTCGGTATATTCAAACTCCACCACCACGCGTTTATCTTTGGTGATAACGTTGCGCGGCATGAAGGATATTTCGCCCAAATTATAATCAATCACATAATCATTCTCCTGTCCGCGGGTGAGCAACATGCCGTCAATATACACCCGCTCGGTGCCCGACAGGACGATGATAAAGTTCTCGTTATTGACACCCGTCAACTTATAGGGACCTTGATTTCCTTCGACAGGAGTCAACACATTGCGGGCATAACGACCTTTGGAGACGGCTCCGCAAGCTTCCATATGAAGCTGAAGCAGGTTCTCTTTTTTCTTTTTTGATGGGATGAAGATGTTCGATTCTATCAAGGCGCCTTGTGCTTTCTTATAGAAGTTCATAAAATAACTATTGGGGCGCGACACCTCGAAATCGCCCGCTATCAGCTTATTGTTTTTGTTGAACAATTGGATGAACACCTTGTCGAACTCTTGCAATTGCTGCGTGTTGCCGTCGGGTTGGATGGGGATATTGTTGTCGGTGATAGCCGCCAACACTTGTATGTCGCTCGACAAATAGCCCGACAATTGCAGGTTCAAACTCGAATTCACCACCATATCCTGATTGTTTCCAAACGATACGCCCCGCGAAATTGCCCCGCTCTTGTTCAACGAACCCCACTGAAACACGTCTTCCGTGGTTTCTTTATATTTATATAAGAAGGGATTCTCCAAAGCTTGTTGATAGGTATTGATAAGTTGGGTGCTTTTGTGACTATGCACTTGCGTAAACAGAAAAGGAAACACGCGATAGGACACTATGAGATTTTTATCTTTCAATTGAGATAGATAGAACGCATGATTGGTGATAATCAAAAGTCCCTGCGCGTAATCTATGCCATAGGTAGCCGTATCCAAAGAGCTTCCGTCGGGCAAGGTAATCAATACGGAATGCGGAACGATACTGAGCGTGTCGAGCCGTAGCGTGTCAGACTTCACCGCAAGGCTTTTCATCCTGAAATTGGAAAAGTCTTGTGCCTGCGTCTCCACACACCACATCACCATGAAACCGAATAATATGTAAAGCGTTTTCCTCAAGCGGATACAACAAAAGTTTAGGACAATAAATTTCAATAAAAAACTCAAATATAGTACAAAAATTGTAAATTGTGCTCATTTCCAAATACTATTTGTACTTTTGTATAAATTTAAAAATCATATCATGAAGTCAATGACAGGTTATGGCAAGGCAATATGCAGCTTGCCCGATAAAAAAATCACCATAGAAATTAAGTCCGTCAACAGCAAACAGCTCGATGTCAATCTGCGGATTCCTTCCAAGTATCGCGAAAAAGAGTCCGACCTCCGCGGCATGGCGTCCAAATGGCTCGAACGTGGCAAAGTGGATATTAATATGTCATTAGAATCCATTGCCACTTCTACCAACTATTCCCTGAATAAAGAATTGGCAAAGAAATACTATGAAGACATCAAACAGTTTTCAGAAGAAGTACAAACGCCTTTTCCTGAAGATATAATTTCCATACTGATACGCATGCCCGATGTGGTAAAAACTCAAAGCGAAGAGTTGAATGACGACGAATGGAAACAAATTGCCCAAGCCATCGAGCAAGCTTTCATCCATATTGATGCTTTCAGAAAAAACGAAGGCGAAGTCCTCAAGAAAGATATGACGCAGCGCATAGATTTAATTCAAAACAATATTCCCATCATCGAATCCTTCGAGAAGGAACGTTTGGCGCAAATCCGTCAACGAATTTTTTCCAACATAGCGGCGTTCGTGGAACAAGAAAAAATAGACACCAACCGTTTCGAACAAGAATTGATTTATTATATGGAGAAGATTGACTTTACGGAAGAAAAAGTCCGTCTGCAAAAACATTGCACCTATTTTCTAGAGACCATGAAAGAAAACGCCGCCAATGGACGCAAGCTCGGCTTTATTACCCAAGAAATCGGACGCGAAATAAACACCTTAGGTTCAAAAGCTAATGATGCCAGCATACAAAAGATGGTCATCGAAATGAAAGACGAGCTGGAGAAAATAAAAGAGCAATTGCTGAATGTCTTATAATAATTAAAGAAGTATTGTGAATTATTAATTTTTGTTAACAAAATAGTCATTCAAACAAAATATGTATTAAAATACCTAATTAATTACTATCTTTGCGCCCTCATTAAAAATTAAAAGAAATATGAAAAGAAATCGTAATGTATTATTTTTAGGGTCAATTGCCATTTTAATGGCAGTTACGTTCATCCATTTTGGATGCAAACATGACCCTGTTGTATTCTCAAGCGTATGTTTTGAATCGGAAGTCCTTCCGATATTTCAAAGCAATTGTGCTATGTGTCATGGTTCGTCAAATCCAAAAGGGGAACTACGCTTGGATAGTTATGACAATATTATGGCTGCTGGCATAAAGGCTTATAATGCTAAAGGAAGCAAAATTTACAAAGCAATTTTTAGCGGTAACATGCCACCAATTAGTAAGCCCAGATTGACAGGCAAACAAATTGCTTTAATTTATTCTTGGATTCAACTTGGTGCCGTAAACACTACAGGTTGTGGCATCGTTGACAGCACAAGCGGTTGCGACACGACAAATGTAAAGTACAGCACGGTTATTGGTCCGATGATTACGTCTTTATGCTTAGGTTGTCATGGTGCTGGTGCAGATGCTGATTTCAGTACGTGGTCTTTATTGAATGATTATTTAACTAGTAATCAACAAACATTTCTCGACAACATTAATTATGCTGGAGGTTCTAACCCTATGCCACCTTCAGGGAAACTTGATTCGTGTTCAATAAAAAAACTCACAATTTGGATAAAAGCAGGTCATCTTAATAATTAAAAATTCTATTATTATGAAAAAAAATATAATCATTATAGCATCTATGATGCTATTCATAGCTTTCTTCGCATCATGTTATTATGATAAAGAAGATTTTTTATACGCTACTCATTCAGCTAGCGGCACATGCGACACCACAAATGTAACCTATTCAGCAACTATCAAACCTATTACTGATGCTAATTGCAAAGGCTGCCACAGTTCGGGAAATTTTGTTTGCACCGATTGGGCTTCTATCAATACTTATTTGAATGCTAATTCGGCTAAACTTTTAAACAATATTAATTATACCGGAACATTCAATATGCCCCCATCAGGAAAACTTAATAGTTGTTATATAAATCAAATTAACATCTGGATTAATGCAGGTCACCTAAACAATTAATAATCATGAAAAAGAACTATACACTACTATGCTGTGTACTATTATGCAGCTTTTTGCTTTCGTCGAATGCAAAACTTTTGGCGCAAGACTCTACTGCTTCAAAATCTAAAGAAGACAAACAATATATCGAACAAGCCTTTTGGAACACCCGCGTTCTAAATGGGCATTCTTTGGAAACAACGCCTAAAGGACAACTCGATTTCAGAATTCAACACCGTTTGGGACGTTTGAATGGTGGTTTTAATGAATTATTTGGCCTCGACCAAGCTTCTATCCGCTTAGGACTTGATTATGGCGTACTCAATTGGCTTATGGTGGGTGTGGGTCGTAGCACCATGGATAAATACTACAATGGTTTCATCAAAGCAAAAATTCTACGTCAAAGTAAAGGGAAAAAGAGCATGCCATTATCTATTGAAGCCGTTGCCGATATGGGCATAGCTTCCGGCAAATTTGCTGACCCTAGCAGAAAGAATTATTTCAGTTCACGCTGTTATTATACCTATCAATTACTTATTGGCGGTTATTATTGGAATCGTTTAGCTGTTCAACTTGCGCCTACTATGGTTCACCGAAATTTGGTTGCTACCACCGAAGACCATAATGACGTCTATTCGCTTGGGGTTGCTGCTCGCGTGCGCTTAAGTAATGTTGTCGCTTTGACGGGCGAATATTATTATGTATTCCCCAATCAGATAAAGTCTCAAATCAATGGCAGCGATGTGACAAACACTTTCTCAGCAGGTGTTGAAATCTATACAGGAAACCATACGTTCCAGATTTTCATCACCAATTCGGTTGGCTCAAACGAAAAACAATTTATTACAGAAAACACCGAAAAATGGTTTAAGAAAGGCATTCATATTGGATTCAACTTTATGAGATTGTTTTCTGTTGCCAACTATTAATAGCGAATAGATATTTTTCGTTTTCTGACTATCGTAATTGTTTTCTTATTATGGTTCTACTGGGAATTTTGTGGAAGCATATTCAAGTACCCAAGAAAAAACAGAATTGCTATTCTAAAATTTGCAGTGTTTCTATAACCTCTTCCAATTGTTTTCAGCTCTTGAATTGAGCCATTAA
>CAIOJS010000290.1 GCA_903858655.1 uncultured bacterium
AAGAAAATTTTAATTGATAAATAAAATAATATTTTTTTCGTGTAAAATATTTTTATTTACTTGTTTTTTAAATAATTATTGAAACTGATACTATTATATCATTCAATAATTATATTATTGCATCACTCTCCTAAACTTCTTAGTGTTTCTTTGTGTTCTTAGTGTCTAAGTGGTTTTTCTTGGAGCTTGGTATTTGGGATTTGGTATTTGGAGCTTGGTTCTTCCCCCCTTCCCTCCTACTTCACCACCGTCATTTCATCCACCAACCAGCGTGCGCCTGCATATTTATCAATGATAAACAAACAATAGCGTATGTCGAGAGAAATGTTTCTACACATAGCCGGCTCGAACACCAAATCGCTCATAGTTCCTTCCCAAACACGGTCGAAATTGATGCCAATCAACTGCCCTTGGGCATTAAAGACGGGGCTGCCCGAGTTGCCGCCCGTAGTATGGTTGGTGGCGATGAAAGCCAAATGCATGGAGCCGTCGCGGTCGGCATAGTTGCCATAATCTTTGGTGCGGTAGAGGAATTTCGAGGTTGTCATCGAGGATAAGTTGGTTGATGGTGTGCATGGGTGCTATAAATTTTGTACAAATATAGATAGCTTTACGATGGTGCCTTGAATAGTTGAATAAAGTTGCGAAATGTTTATAAGTTGTCCAAATTATAAGTCCAAAAAATTGCCAGTTGGCACGAGCGCCAAGGATGGAAGCGGTTAGCCCACAGCGCCGCTTATTCGCGGCGCGAGGACTAAAAGCGGACAGCCTGACCCCCGTTTTTCACGGGGGTGGCGCCCAAATTAGTCGCGAGTTCAGAGTTCGAAGTTGGAGGCTTTGCCGAAGGGGAAGTTGGAAGGAAAGCATAGCAGATAAGCTGTGTTGAAAAATATATATTGCAATAAAGTGCCTAAATCGCAAAAAAATGTGTATATTTGCATTTCAGTTCTCAATCTATTAATTATTAAAACAAAAACCTATGAAAAAATTTACGTTTATGTGTGCAATCATGCTTATGACGATGAGTTTGTTTGCGCAGCAATTTACTTTGAAGGAATTGGGACCCATACCTTCAAATTTAAGACCATCGGGAGCCAAAGTCATTGACACGCTTCGGGGTCCGGTGTTTTCAACCACACAACTTTGTGCCGATTCATTGACATATTATGACATTGGAGCAGGTTATTTGACCGGCAATGGCTCGATAAGTAGCAATGTATTAAAAGAGTGCTCACAAGCTTATGACAACACTTTGAGTGCGACGGTTACAGGTGCTATTGCTATTATCGGCAAGATTACGGGCACAACAGGTAGCCTTACCGCCAAGGTGTATAGTGTTGATGCAGCATTTAAGCCTGCTACTGTTTTGGCTACCAGCAATGCGGTGAGCACAAGCACTATGGTGGCACCGCCTAATGTGAATGTGTGTCCGTTTACCTTCACAACTCCACCGGCTGTTACCGGGAATTTTGCAGTAAGTGTTGTGTTTCCAACCACCGCCGGCGATACAGCCTTGGTTTGTCAAACCCGCGCAGGTTGTTTCTCGACAGGCAAAGATGGTTATGCTTATGCAAACGCCACCCCGGTAGGTTGGTTGCAATACAAAACGATTATGGCAGCACAAAGTATGGGTTCTTTCGACCTTTATATCTTTGCTATTATCAATACAGGCTCAGATATTGCAGAAAATCCTTTGAATGCTTTACTGAGTGTGTATCCAAATCCGACTAACGATATCGTGAATATTGTTTCTTTAAGCACTATTCGTAAAATTACAGTGGTCAATAGTCTTGGACAAACAGTTTCGAGTTTTGATGCTAACGGGTATTTATACACCATGAATACTGCGAACATGAATTCGGGCTTGTATTTCTTGCAAATTGATACCGAAAAAGGTTTGATTACCAAAAAACTTCAAGTTAAATAGTTTTTCAATATTATATTATAAAAAAAGCCGAGCGTAAACTCGGCTTTTTTTGTAAATGGTAGGTCCTTCGTCCAGTACCATACAACTTATGTCGGGAGGTATGGAGTCTCCATGGTTAAAAAACCTCAATTCAAAAATCTAAATTCTTAAATCTAAAATCAAAAGTCAAAAACCGCTCTACTTCACCACCGTCATCTCATCCACCAACCACCGTGCGCCTGCATATTTATCAATGATAAACAAACAATAGCGTATGTCGAGAGAAATGTTTCTACACATAGCCGGCTCGAACACCAAATCGCTCATGGTTCCTTCCCAAACGCGGTCGAAATTGATGCCAATCAACTGCCCCTGGGCATTAAACACGGGGCTGCCCGAGTTGCCGCCCGTGGTATGGTTGGTGGCGATGAAAGCCAAATGCATGGAGCCGTCGCGGTCGGCATAGTTGCCATAGTCTTTGGTGCGGTAGAGGGTTTTCAGCTTGTCGTCCACAGTGTAGTCATACACGGTGGAATCCTCCTTCTCAATCACGCCCTTCAACGTAGTGAAATACTTATATTCCACCCCATCGCGGGGAATGTAGCCACTCACTTTTCCATACGCCACGCGCAGGGTGAGGTTGGCATCGGGATAAAACTTCTTTTGGGGCTGCATCGCCATCAAAGCCTTCATATACACACGATACAAAGCGCCCGATTGGGTCTGAAATTCGTTGTTTTTGGGCTGCAACACCTTGCGATAAAAGTCATAAATGCTCAGGGAAAGCTTATAGACGCCATCGTTTGTGAGCTTTTTGCTCATGGAGGGTTTATAGGAAGAAAGGAAAGGCAGGAGTTTCGCCTTATCCACCAAAATCGAATGCCTGAACACCTCATCGGCATAGCGGGCAAAATCCCCTTTATAGGTTTGCGCCGCCTTCACCATCTCGCGCGGCAAAAAAGTGGTGTCTATACCTTTATAATATATGTCTAAGACAGCGCCCATCACCTCGCGGTCTATGCGGGCGTCGTAGTTCTTGAAAAATCCTTCCGCGCCTGTCTTCAATTTGTCGAGATATTTGGTCAGTTCCTCATCATTTTTCTTCTTGCCTTGGCTCAGTTGCACAAGTTTCTCGAAATTGGAAGCATAGCGCACGGCTTCGATGCCCATGCCTGCCTCGGTGAGATATTTCATGGCGAGGGTGTTGGCAGCATAAGTGGCATAGAGGTTCTTGAAGTCGCGGATGAGGTTGCCATAGGGGGCGGTGCGCGCCGTATCAGCGTCTGCCCACGCCTTGAACTGCGTTTCTAAGGTCTGCTTCTGCGCGATGATGTCGGTGCGTGCCACGCCTTTGCTTTCGCCTATCATTTTCTTGTAATAATTTTCGATGCCTGCATATTTGGAAGCATATTGAATGCGGATGAGTTTGCTTTGCGCCATATATTTGCGAAAAATCTCCAAGCGCTTTCCGCGAATGGCAATGGATGCGGGGTTTTCGTAGTTTGCGATTCTGTCGATGGCATAGGAGGTGAGATATTCCTGCGTTGTGCCCGGATAACCATACACAAAGGTGAAATCGTCGGGTTGTTCTCCTTTCAGGGAGATGGTCAGATGGTAGGGCGGTTGGTAAGGCACGTTGGTTTTGGCATATTCCGCAGGCTGATTGAGTGAGTCGGCATAGATGCGAAACACTGAGAAGTCGCCCGTCTGTCGGGGCCACATCCAATTGTCGGTGTCGCCGCCAAATTTGCCGATTCCCGAAGGCGGAGCACCCACCAATCGCACATCTTTAAACACCTGATAGACCACCAAGATATATTGATTGCCATAATAAAAAGCTTTCACATCGGCTTGCAACTTATTTCCTTTCTGCACTTCTTTTTGGAGCAAATCTATGCGGCTTTGGATGATTTCGTTGCGTTTTTCTTCGGATAAATTTGCAGTTATGCCGTCTAAGATGCGCAACGTCACATCTTCCATGCGCACCATAATGCTCACCTTGAGGGATGGGTTTGCCAATTCTTCCTTAGGGGAATTCGCCCAAAAACCATCTGTCAAATAATCGTGTTCCAAGGAGCTATGCGCCTGCACCGCGCTATAACCGCAATGATGATTGGTCAAGATGAGTCCTTTTTGGCTCACTATTTCGGCAGTACAGCCGCCACCAAACAGACATATCGCATCCTTTATGCTTGGTTTGTTCATGCTGAAAATATCTTCGGCAGAGATTTTCAAGCCCAAGCGTTGCATATCCGCTTCGGGACCTTGCGCCAACAAAATGGGCAACCACAAACCTTCATCTGCCCGCGCCCTTTGAGTCCAAAGGCTTACAGCGAGCAACATCATTCCGTAACATAGTTTTTTTATCATACATTTATTTATTTAAGTTTTTAGATAGAATTAAAATGGGAAATAGACTTTATCTAACAATTCGGCATATTCTTGTTGCAGGTTGCTTTGGGTGGTGATGCCGCCGCCGCTTTTGTAGAAGAGTTTGCCGTTGTTTTGCTCGATGAAACGTATCATAACGGCGCTGTTGAGGTTTTTGCCATCGAAATAGCCGAAGATGCCCGTGTAATATCCGCGTTCGTGCTGCTCGGCATGTTGAATAATCTCGAGGGTTTTCTTTTTTGGCGCACCGCTCACCGAACCTGCCGGCAAAAGCGTCAACAAGATATCACCGATGTGGGATGCATAATCCGCAGGGAGTTTGCCCGAAATCAAAGAACTCACCTGCAACAAATCTTTTTGATTGGTGGAGATTTTTTCCACATAACGAAACTTCTCAACGCGAACTTGGGAAGCCACCATGCTCAAATCGTTCCGAATCAAATCCACTATGGTGTAATGTTCGGCAGTTTCCTTTTCATCATGCAGAATCAGTTGCTCGGCATGAGGAATAGCTGCGTCTATGGTGCCTTTCATGGGGCAGGAAGAAATGATTCCATCCGAAATGCTTACAAAAGTCTCGGGCGAGAAACATACAAAACTGTCGCGCAGCCAAAGCTTGTATTTCGATTTGCTCAAAAAGAATATCTCCCGAAGGCTCAAATCCGTCGTAATCTCGGTTGGAAATGTCAAATTCAACAAATAGGAGTTGCCCAACTTCAGTTGCTCGACGCAATACTTGAAAGCGATTTCATATTTCTCGATAGGGATAGCTTCTTTGATAGAAAAATTTTTCTGCACGTCGTTTCGGCACACTTCTCCCCCATTATGCATCCACTGAATGTAGTACAACATCTGAGAAGCATCCACTTGCGCAAGCGGAACCACCATCGGCATCTTCATTTCAAAATCTATCACGAACAAAAAAGCTGTCTTTTTTTGCCCAAATTCGTTCATTGTTTTAAAAGCATCCAATCGTTTTGAATTATATTATTTAACTTTGTGCAAAATTACACAATGCACCTATTACTTGTAGATAATTATGATTCTTTTACGTATAATTTGTTCCAGCTCTTGTCAGAAGCTGGTTGCAGCCACATTGATGTTATAAAGAATGATGCGGTTTCGCTTGCAAAAGTACGAAATTATTCGAAGATAGTGTTCTCTCCGGGTCCGGGAGTTCCTTCAGATGTACCCATCCTGCATCAGATTATCGAAGAATATCAACAGACGAAAAGCATTTTGGGCGTCTGCCTCGGACATCAAGCGATAGGAGAATTTTATGGCGCAACGCTTCAGAATATTGCCAAACCTTTTCACGGGATAGCCTCCAAACTTCATATAAGCGACAAAAACGAAAGCCTTTTTCAGGATATTCATGAAGATATCATGGTAGGCAGATATCATTCTTGGGTGGTTTCAGCAAAAGACTTCCCCGATTGTCTTCAGATAACTTCTAAAACTGAAGATGGCACCATCATGTCTATTGCCCACAAACACTACGATGTAAAAGGTATTCAATTTCATCCTGAATCGTATATAACGCAAAGCGGGATTCGGATGATG
>CAIOJS010000291.1 GCA_903858655.1 uncultured bacterium
CAAACAAAACGCAAGTTGAGAATTCGATAATGTACAATATATAAACAAGACGAATGCACTAGCCCATAACATCATAGGACTTAAACGCAATACCCCGAACGCAAAACACCCCGTCAAGCACTGCTCTTGGCGGGGTGTTGCGATTTAAGTCCTTGTTGAACGGAACCTTCGGTACGCGATTCTGCTGCTCATTCTACTCTTTATGGCGAATCAATGTGTTTTTGGTTGAGATTGGGTTAGGTGAGGCTAACCTATAAAGCTTAAGAACCAGTTTTTCACTATCAAATCACGCTAGATTTTTTTGTTTTGAACGAAGATAAGTTCGTTTAATGGTGCTTTATCTGGTATTTTGCTCCGTTTTGGTCAAGTTTAGGCAATACAATGGCTGTCGAGCTTCGTTTCGGGAAGCCGAGTGCTGATTATCAGAAACTTATTTTTTGTGCAGCGGCATTTATGGCTGCACGGTGAACAGCATCGGCTGGTGGTGGTGCGCGTGCATTCCAACTGCTCACGGTGTGCAAATGTCCCACTTTGCAGTGCGGGCAAAGCTCAGGGTCGAAGTTCAGTTTTTGCTTGCAGACTTCTTGCCAAGTGGGTTTGGGCTTCTTTTCCACCACTATGCCCATAGTGAATTGTACGTCACGCAGTTTTTCTTTGTTGCGGGAGGACAGAATGCCGTAATGCCTGATTTTTACGAACCTAAAAGGCAAAACATGTTGGCAAAAACGCCGCAGAAATTCCGTAGCTTGAAGCGTCATCTCTTTTTGCACATCGCCATGGCGGTAATCTTTCCACGAGAAAGTAACCTGTCCATTATCAACCGATTTTATGCGGTGATTGGAAATGGCAACTTTGTGGGTGTATCGCCCCAAGTATTCTATCACCTGTTTTGGTCCGAAAAACGGTTGCTTTGCATACACCACCCATTTGTGGTCGTTGAGCTTTCGGAGCAATTGCTTGTCGGGTTGGTGCTCAGGTTCAATATCAACACTGGCTTTGAGCAGTTGCATAAAGATTTTACTGTATTCTTTGCTCAGGGCTTTTACAGGATACAGATAAGTGGCGAACTTCACTTTGGCGGCTTTTGCCAACGATTTCCATTTTCCTTGCTGCGTGGCGCCACCAGCCGGAACAATGCAATGCAGGTGCGGATGATAACCAATATTCTGACCCCAAGTGTGGAGCACGGCAATGTGTCCGCCTTGCGCTCCGAGGTAGTTGGGGTTGGCGGCAAACATTTCGAGCGTAAGTTTTACGGCCTCGAACAAAATGTTATACATTGTTTTGCTTCGCAGCAAAAAAAGTGCATTCAGTTCTTCTGGCAGCGTGAAAACCACGTGGAAATAACTCACATCCAGCAAGTCGTCCTCCCGTGCTTCTATCCAGCGTTCGCGGCTGGTGGCTTGGCACTTGGGGCAATGGCGGTTGCGACACGAATTGTATGAAATCCGTATCGTACCACAAGCATCGCACGCATCAACATGTCCGCCCAGCGGACTGGTGCGACATTCGCTCAGCTTTGCCAACACGCTTCGCTGCTGGTCGGTGGGTGCGTGTTTTTGCTCAAAATCATTGCCATAAAGTGCAATTATTTCCGACAGTTCGTGGCTCGGGCGGCTCATAACCTGCCGTACAGCGAATCCAGCGGTGAATGAACTTTCCTGCCTGTTGGAAACTCAGCCACATGAAGATAAATCATGGTGGTACGAATATCGCCATGACCGAGCAGATTTTTGATTGTAATCAAGTCAACGCCATCTTCCAGCAAATGCGTTGCATAGCTGTGGCGCAGGGTGTGCATGGTAACCGTTTTCTGGATGTTGGTTTTTCGCAGGGCTTCTTTTATGGCATTTTGTATGGTGCGCTCGCCCACCACTTCGCCTACTGTTTCACCATTAAAAACATACACTTGCGGCTTGTACTCTACAAAATACTGCTGCAAAGCCTGTTTCATGACTTTTGAC
>CAIOJS010000292.1 GCA_903858655.1 uncultured bacterium
ATCATCCCCCTTGAGCTTAGCATATAAAATTTTGTATCGAATGATGTTCGGCTAAAGTTCTACCTTAGTTGAAAATATTGTTGCAGGCTGTGCCTGTAAATCAAAATATGTGTATCTTTGTAAAAAAATAAGGGCACCAAGCTATAGAGGCAATAGAATAGGAAAATATGTTGAATTATTTCAGAGCCTTAGTCGAAAGCGTAGTCTAACTAAATTCATTATATATTATGAGACAATTAAATATTTTTTTTATTCTGATTACATTAGCATTTTTATATGCATGTAATAAAGCAGAGAAACAAAAAATTGATTACCCATCAACTGGATCCTATGGAGTGAATATTCTTTCACTACAAGATTCAGATACAATTAATGGTTCTGCTGATTATTCCTTAGCTGCCGAACTAGGTAAAAAGGCTGAATTAAAGATTATATTGACTAATTTGTCAAGCCAGGTTGGGGGTGGACCATCAAGTACATGGTTTTATGCGGATGGAAATGGATGGACTGTAAGCGACTATAGCAATGATCAACAGGAATTCGTTTCTGATAAATCAGGTTCAATTGATTTGGACATGATTTTTGGAGGAAATAAAGGAAAATGCAAAATTGATTTTTATGAAAACTCTAACTCTATCACTAAATCAAAAGTTTTATACTGGTAAATAAACGCCATTGGGCTTATCTTATAAAACAACAAAACGAATGACGTTCATTTAAGGCTCTCCCTCTGTGCATCTCCTATTCTCTGTGTATCTCTGTGTAATAAATCTATTATCGCCCCCTCCACAAATAAATTTGCACCCAAGTTCCGCTATTTTAAGATATTTATGTACCTTTGCAAAAAAACCACAGATGATATTCATTACGCGTCGCGAACATTTTAATGCAGCACATCGTTTGTTTCGGGAGGATTTTTCGGATGCGAAGAATCTTGAGATATTCGGCAAATGCTCCAACCCCAATTGGCATGGGCACAACTATGAGTTGTTTGTAACGGTATGTGGCGCGGTGAATCCGCAAACAGGTTTTGTGATTGACCTGAAGGTGTTGGGCGAAATTATCACTGAACATATCATCGAAAAACTTGATCACAAAAACATCAATCTCGAAGTTGATTTCATGCAAGGCAAATTAGCCTCCGCCGAAAATATCGCCATCGGTATTTGGAATCAGTTGCAGCCTGTGATAGCCGAACATGAAGGGACGCTCTATTGTGTGAAACTGTGCGAGACGGAAAATAATTATGTGGAATATTATGGTGAAAAATAAAAACAGAACAAGATGAACACTATTGACGAATCAATGCTAGAAGAAAACAAAATGGATCATGTTCCTGCCGAAATAAAAACGGAAGACGCAACTTTGATGGAAACGCTATCGCAACATTATAAAAGTATCCTGCAATTAATTGGAGAAGACGCCGAGCGCGAAGGCTTGCTGAAAACGCCCGACCGGGTGGCAAAAGCCATGCAATTTTTAACACATGGCTACGACCTGAATCCGAAAGAGATATTGCAGTCGGCGATGTTTAAGGAAGATTATAAACAAATGGTGATAGTGAAAGATATCGAAATCTATTCGATGTGCGAACATCACATGCTGCCTTTCATAGGCAAAGCACATGTGGCATATATTCCCAACGGCTATATCGTTGGGTTGAGTAAAATCCCGCGCGTGGTGGATGCTTTTGCGCGTCGTTTGCAAGTGCAGGAACGTTTGACATCGCAAATCAAAGACTGTATTCAAGACACGCTGAAGCCTTTGGGCGTGGCGGTGGTGATTGAGGCGAACCATTTATGCATGATGATGCGTGGCATCCAGAAACAAAACTCTGTGACCACCACGAGCGACTTCACGGGTGCTTTCTTGATGGAAAAAACCCGTTCGGAGTTTTTACATCTGATAAGTTCGAATCTTCATTAATATGATAACGCGCGAATTGTTTCTTGACACCTACCATATAATCAAACTATAATGTCTTCCTATATATTCAGCCATTCCATCATCGAATTTCCTATTTTTATCAAATACAAATCCAGATACAATTGGTTTTTGTTAGCAGAAGGCATCCGCAAGAATATGGAAACGGGCGTTTGGGATGTTCGCCTCTTGCAAGATTTCAGTGAATTCCCATGGATGCGGAAGAGTTTGAAGGAAGGCATACGTTTTTCGGTGTCGAACAACAAATTAATCGTCATCAAATTGAAACGTGCATTTCTTTGCAGCCGCATCTGTGTTTTCATCAATGGACACAAATTAAAAAGACATCATTTTTCACAACACAAACTATCATATTAATATCAATCTTTTATGGAACTGCCAACCAAATACGACCCCAAACAAACCGAAGATAAATGGTATGCATTTTGGCTTAAAAACCGTTTCTTTCATTCCGAACCAGACCATCGCCCTGCTTACACCATCGTGATTCCTCCGCCCAATGTGACAGGTGTGTTGCACATGGGACATATACTCAACAACACCATTCAGGATATCATCATTCGCCGTGCGCGCATGTTGGGCTTCAATGCCTGCTGGGTTCCCGGTACGGATCATGCCTCTATAGCTACGGAAGCAAAGGTGGTGAGCAAACTGAAATCCGAAGGCATAGACAAGAAAGATTTGACGCGCGATGAGTTTTTGCGTCACGCTTGGGAATGGAAAGAAAAACACGGCGGCATCATCCTCGATCAGTTGAAAAAATTAGGTGCATCCTGCGATTGGGATAGAACTGCATTCACCATGGATCCGAAACTTTACGAATCGGTGGTAGATGTGTTTATTGATTTGCACAAAAAAGGTTTGATTTATCGCGGTGTTCGTATGGTGAACTGGGACCCCAATGCCTTGACAGCCGTTTCGGACGAAGAAGTGATTTACAAAGAGGTGAATTCCAAACTCTATTATGTTCGTTATCGTATCGAGAACACCGAAGATGATTGGATAACGATAGCGACCACGCGCCCCGAAACGATATTGGGCGATACGGCTGTTTGCGTTCATCCCGAGGACGAACGTTACACACATTTGAAAGGCAAACGTGTCATCATTCCCCTCGTCAATCGTTCGGTTCCTTTGATTTTTGATGACTATGTGGAACGGGAATTCGGTACGGGTGCGTTGAAAGTTACGCCTGCCCACGATATCAACGATTATAACCTCGGCATCAAACATAAGCTGCAAAGCATAGACATTTTCAATGACAACGGAACCCTCAATGAAAAAGCGGAACTTTACATTGGCGAAGACCGTTTTGAGGTACGAAAGAAGATAAGCCTTGAGCTTCAGGAAAAAGGGTTTATGGTGAAGACCGAAGATATCATCAACAAGGTTGGCTATTCCGAACGCACCGACGCAGTCATTGAGCCTAAATTGTCCATGCAATGGTTTATGAAGATGACCGACCTTGCTAAACCTGCTCTCGATGTGGTGTTGAGCGACGAAGTGAAGTTCTATCCCGGGAAGTTCATCAATACCTACAAACATTGGATGGAAAATGTGAAGGATTGGTGCATCTCGCGTCAGCTTTGGTGGGGACAGCGCATCCCGGCTTATTATGCTCCCGATGGAAGTATCTTCGTGGCAAAGACGGCTGAAGAAGCACTCGAAAAAGCAAAACAATCAGGTTTGAACCTCAACAGCGAAGACCTAATTCAAGATGAAGATGTGTTAGACACATGGTTTTCGTCATGGTTGTGGCCCATCTCTGTTTTCGACGGCATACGAAATCCTGATAACAAAGATATCAACTACTATTATCCAACCAAAGACCTCATTACCGCTCCCGATATTTTGTTTTTCTGGGTGGCACGTATGATTATGGCAGGCTTGGAATATCGCCAAGCAATACCCTTTACCAATGTGTATCTCACAGGTATGGTACGCGACAAGCAAGGTAGAAAAATGTCGAAACAATTGGGCAATTCTCCCGATCCTATTGATTTGATGGATAAATTTGGAGCCGATGGCGTTCGTATGGGTATGTTACTGTCATCGCCTGCAGGCAACGACCTTCCTTTCGATGAATCGCAATGTGAACAGGGACGTAATTTTAGCAATAAGATATGGAATGCCTTCCGCCTCATCAAAGGTTGGCAGGTGGACGACAGCATTCCGCAACCGCAAAGTAGTAAAGTATCTGTGGATTGGTTCAATGCCACCCTCAACAGCAGCATGCTCGAACTGAACGATCATTTCGAAAAGTATCGAATGTCGGATGCCATTTTGTGTATCTATAAACTGATATGGGACGATTACTGTTCATGGTATCTCGAGATGATTAAACCTGCTTATCAGCAACCCATAGACCGCATGACGTTTGAAGCTACGTTGGATATCTTTGAAAAGCTGATGCAGTTGCTCCATCCATTTATGCCATTCATCACAGAAGAACTGTGGCATCACATACGCGAACGTCAAGAAGGCGAATCGGTGATGATGACCTCGATGCCCAACCCTGAAGCTTTTGATCAAGATTTTCTGCAGAAATTTGTTTACACCCAAGAGGTGATAAGCGAAATTCGAAGCATACGCAAGGAGAAGAACATCCCATTTAAGGATGCTATCAAGCTGATGATTCGAAAAAACAATAATGAAGGGATAGACACTACTTTTGATACGGTGGCTGCCAAACTTTGTAATATAAGCCAAATTGAATACATTACGGACAAGGTGGAACAGGCTATTTCGTTCTTAATCCAATCCACAGAGTTTTATATTCCTGTTGAAGGGAAGATAGATACAGAAGCCGAAATCCGTAAATTGGAAGAGGAGTTGAAATATAATCAAGGCTTTTACGATTCAGTGATGAAGAAATTGGGCAACGAACGTTTTGTTAGCTCTGCTCCGCAACAAGTGGTGGATATCGAACGGAAGAAACTTGCGGATGCAGAATCAAAAATCAATATTATTGAAGAGCAGATTAAATCGCTGAAGGCTTAATGGCTTCCATGTGATTTGCCACGCAAGTTTATCCTTTAAATTTATATAAAGCATTTGGAGAATACTTTCTCTTCCAGCATACTATTATATATGTTCCGTCATTTTTTTTACGAGAGGCGATTTATATAGGAATTCTTTCGCCACAATTCTGATGACGGTGTAGGTTGGAATGGCTAAAATCATCCCGGGGATGCCTGCTGCACTGCCTGCAATCAATATCACTAAAAATATTTCGAGCGGATGGGCTTTCACCACATTTGAATAAATGGTGGGCTGAAAGAGAAAGGCATCTAAGACATTAATAGCAATTAGAATTCCACTTATTTTCAAAACCACAGGCATTAAATCTAAGGTTTGACCTGATTCGACGATGCCACTCACGGCGAATATCATGGCAATAATCCATCCAATGATAGGACCCACATAAGGAACAATATTCATGATGCCTGCAAAGAAACCTATCATCAAAGCGTTTTTGAAGCCGAACAGCCACGTGGCGACTGTTATTAAGGTGATGACGATAATCAAATCTAAACATAAGCCAAGAAAATACTTCGACAACATTTGAATAGTTTTCAGATACACATGTTTAATTTCAGATTGCAGCCTAGGAGGTGTTAGGAGCATGATTCCATTGAGTAGCATACGATTTTCTTTCAGGAAAAAGAAGGTGATAAATCCTACAACAAAGATGGCAACCAAAAGACTTCCTGTGAATCCAATAAGGGAGTTTGCAAAGTCTGAGATGTTCGTAATATTGATAAAGGACATTATTTTATTGGAAATTATGGCTTCGAGATTATCTGTCGGAAGAATAATTTGGTGTGAAATCAATAGGTTTTGTAACCAATTAATAGGCTCTTTCAAACTACTGCTAATTAATTCGGGGTTGATGGCTGACAAAGATGTCAACTGGGTGACGAGCATAGGGAGCACCAATGCAAAAAATCCAAAGATAACTCCATAAATAACAATGAGGGTGATGATGGCACTGAGTGTATGTGGGAATTTGCGTTTGCCAAGTCTTATTTTATCCAGCAGCACAACCAAAGGTCTTCCCATGATGGAAAGTACTGTAGCCACAAGTATGTAAACCAAAATACTTGAAAAAAACCAAACCAAAAATCCGATTAGGATTAAAAGCAGAATTATGAAAATCCATTTATTTTTCTTGTACATAGGATATTTTTTTCAAAAGTAGAAAAAAGAGAGCACATACAGTGAACAAATGTGAAAAAAGTTCAGAAACTATTCTTTTTAATGATGCAGTTTACGTTTCTATCAACGCATAAAGTTCATTTTGAATCCGAAAAAACAAAGCTACAGGTTCAGCGTATATTGAATAGCGATGTTTCTAGGAGCTTCTATGAAGCCCGGGCGTGTCATATATTCCGTGTTGAATAGATTGTTTACGAACAAACCGATACGTTGTGTTTCGGTAATATCAAACATGCCTCTAATATTGAATAACGCATAGCCTTTATTGTGTTTGTCTCTATAGGCTTTAATTCCAGGAAGCAAATCGGAAGGAGCATATCCATCTATGAGGGGGGCTTCGAAAGCTTTATCAATATTGATGATGTTGCTATTGTAGATAAATGTAGCACCAAATGTAAAGAAATCAAACGTAACTTCAAAGTCAGCTTTTACGGAATGCAAGAAACGATATTTCAAATATTTATTATTCTCCGTTTTTGTGGTATCTTTCGTAGGATCATAACCTAAGTCAATAGGATTCGTAAACGTATAGCCAATCAAAGCAGAGGCAGGAAATCCAAACATGGTGCCTTGTCCTGTGAAAGTGGCATCAATACCATTTATCCTAGCATGACCTACATTGAGCGATTTGAAACCAACATCTGCAAGGGTTGGGTACGCTGCTGTATCGGGCTTGTAAATACCAAAAGTGAACTCTATCATGTTGGAATATTCTGTCCAAAAACCTGCTACGTCGAGGTATCCATTCCAATGACCTAATTTCACCCCTTGCTTTATACCAAGCTCAGCACTCCAACCGGTTTCAGGATTTAGCGTTCTGTTGGGGAAAATATTTAAGCCACCAACACTAGTCTTTACAAATTTCTCGGCGATAGATGGGAATCTGTATCCCTGACCAAAAGAAACTCTGATAAACGTATATTTTGCTGCTTGATAGTTTGCGCCAATTCGGAAAACAGGTGTGATAGGTAAGGTATGAACTTTGCCTTTGATTTTATAAGAAAAGGTTGACTCTGATTGAGCTGTGTCAATGCGATAATACTCGCCTCGAACACCCAAAGAAACAGTAAATTTCTTCCAGAATTTCGCATCATATTGCGCATACAAGGACACATTAAGCCCGTCATGCTTGCCGAAGAGCGAAGCCTGTGACTTTGAATAGCTGCCCGATATGCCGGCAGTCAAATTATGTTTATTTTTATAACTATGTTGATATTGATAATCTCCATAATACAAGTCTGCGTCGTTATTCTTACTTGGGTCGTCAGCAAAATGATTTGTTTGTCTGTAGTAACGCATTTTCAAACTGTATTTACTGCCTTTCTTATTGAAATAGGTAAAATAGGGGTCAATATTGGTTCTATAGCCTGCATTGGTCGAAATGGCATCTTTACGTTGTTTCCAAGCACCTGAATCGGAATTTTGCCACAAGAAGAAACTTACATTGTTTGCATACATATAGTTCCCATTCAAACCGAAAGAAAGTCCTTCGATTTTTTTAACTCTGTAGCGCAAATTGACATTGAACCTTTCATGGTTTTCGTAATTTGGAGTACGAAAGCCTTGATCCATAAATAAATTACCACCAACGACTAAATCAACCTGCCCAATCTTCCGTGAATGGCAAAAACTTAAGGCACCAAAGCCGGGGTTCTTCACGCCAAAATTCGATAAAGGGAAGAAAAACACGCCTGCGCTACTCTTGGCATAGGGCAGCTCCATATCATCCCACCAAATCAATTCCTTTCTTTTTGGATTCAGATAAACTCCATTATTGATAGTTATCTTCGTGCTTGGTTTGTCTTTTGGAAATGCCGTCCGCAAATTGATAACCCCATTAAGAGCTGAAGAACCGAATAGCGCTGAAGATGCACCTTTAAGCACCTCTACCTGTGATATATTCTCGATTGGCATATAATTCCATTTAGCGTCGCCGGCATCAGGTGCCAACAAAGGCATGTCGTCAACCATCACCAAAACGCGACTTCCGGCGCCATAGCTGTAGCCACTGCCACCTCTGATACTAGGCTGTCCATCATACACATCTACACCGGGGAGTTTGTTGATGGCTTCATTTAGGAGGTTTGTATTTTGGTTTTCTATTTGGCTAGGTTTCAACACTTGCATAGAAATAGTTACATCGGAGAGCTTTTGTTCGAACTTTCCGGCGCTTACAACAACACCTTCAATCATCATGGATTCTTCGAAAATATTGGCATTCTCCGTAATCGTTTGCCCCGCTTTCACTTCGTAGGTTTTTTCGATAGAGCCGTAGCCAATATATTTAAACGTAATGGTGACTGTACCCGCATCCACAGTAATAGTGAATTTGCCATCTATGTCGGTAACTGTCCCTTTTGTTGGGCTAACAATCACATTAACTCCCGGAATTGTTTCTTTTGATTTACCATTAAAAACGGTGCCTTTTATGGTTGCCTGTTGCGCAAAAAGAAAATTTGCAGAAAAAAGAAAACAGATTAAGAAAAAAGTGTATAATTTTGCCATTGAAAAATATTTAATTCGTAAAAATAATATTGAGTGCAAATTTAAAAAAAAAATGGAATAAATGGCAATTAATACCGACATGGAAATAGTAAGAATGAAAATTTCTGATTTGGAGTATGTAAATAAAAATCTTAAACCCTTTGATAATATTTGTTTTGCGTTGTCAGACAGCGCAAAAACAAGCTTTGATTTTCACCACTTTTATTTTGTTAAAAAAACTTAATATATTATTGTATGCTCATATATAAAATTGCAATTACACAAATTCCGGGTATTGGAGACATCAACGGGAGGAAAATTATAGACTTTTGTGGTGGTGTTGAAGCTGTTTTTAAAGAAAGCAAAGCGCATCTGATGAAGGTGCCCGGCATTGGAGAAAAAACGGTTGCAGCCATCATCAAGGGTCGCGAAGAGGCACTGCGACGTGCTGAAAGAGAAATCGAATTTATAGAGCGATTTAAAATTGCTAGTTATTTCTGTACCGACGAAAACTATCCCCATCGTTTGACGCAGTGTGTGGATGCGCCTATGATGTTGTATTTTAAAGGGAATGCCAATCTTAATACAGCCAAGATACTGAGCGTGGTGGGCACTCGAAGTGCGACAGACTACGGGAGAGATTGTTGTATGAAAATTATTGACGACCTCGCCGACCTCGATGTGCTTATTGTGAGTGGTTTGGCTCATGGCATTGACACCTCTGCGCACAAAGAAGCTTTGAAAAACAACTTAGAGACCGTTGCCGTTTTGGCGCACGGGCTTGACAGAATTTATCCGCAGGTGAATCGCAATTTGGCGCAACGGATGATTGAACAAGGGGGCTTGCTCACCGATTATATGAGCGAAACCAATCCCGACAAGGAAAATTTTCCGAGACGAAATCGCATTATTGCAGGTTTGGCAGATGCCACTTTGGTGGTTGAAGCTGCCATAAAAGGGGGCGCTTTGATTACTGCCGACATCGCCAATTCCTATAACCGTGATGTGTTTGCCGTGCCCGGGAAAATCGGCGATAAATATTCGGAAGGCTGCAACTATTTTATCAAAAACAATAAGGCAGCATTGGTGCAATCGGCTGATGACATCAAATATTTGTTGGGATGGGACACCCAAAAGAAAAAAGCCGAAGCAGTGCAAGGCAAATTGTTTATCAAGCTAGAACCCGATGAGGAAACGATAGTCAACTTGTTGATGGCGCAGCAACAGATGAGTGTGGATGGAATTTGTATAGAATTGCAAATTCCCACAAGCCGCGTGGCGGCTGCTTTGCTGAATTTGGAGTTTGAAGGCATTGTGAAATGTATGCCGGGGAAGATATATGGGTTGGTGTAAGAGATGCGCTATTGTTATAACCGATTTGGACAAGCCTTTTTGTTTTTATGTTTTAAGGTGTGGAATTAGGTGTTGAGTTGGGAGGGGTTACAAGCCGTAGTACGACTTTCTGGCTAATTCAAGATTGAAACTGTTTTCATCATAGAAAATTTTTCATTTTTTTACACTTCAAAGCAACTTTGAGCAAAAAACAGTTCTATTTTCAAGGATTATTGC
>CAIOJS010000293.1 GCA_903858655.1 uncultured bacterium
ACCATAAATATGGATGCAAAAACAAAAGGCTTGCCCCTATAACAGAGGCAAGCCTATTAAATAATAATAGAATAAATTATGCTTTGGCAAAAAAAAATCATTAATAAAATTAATAGTAATGTAAAATAAAGTAACTTTGCACACATGGAACGTAGAAAGTTAAAAATATATATTGACACATCAGTGATTGGCGGCTATTATGACGAAGAGTTTGAATTGGAGACACGATTGTTTTTTGAAGAAGTAAAACAAGGTAGATTTCAAATAATATATTCGTCTGTTACGGACGATGAATTGTTAGGTGCACCGCAAAAAGTAAGGGATTTGATAAAGGAATTTGAGGCTTCGAATGTCATCAAAGTTGAATTGAATGAAGAGGCAGTTGCTTTGGCTGATGCTTATATTTTGGAAAAAGTTGTTGGCAAAACAAGTCGGGAAGATTGTTTTCATATTGCCATAGCCACTTTGCAGCAGGTTGACATTTTATTAAGTTGGAATTTTAAACACATTGTGAATTATAATCGCATAAGAGGATACAATGGAGTGAATATGAAATTGGGTTATCCCACTATAGACATACGTTCACCAAAAGAAATTATATATTATGAAGAAGACTAAAAAAAATAAAGAATTTGATGCTGTTAAGTATATGAGAGATGTTAGAACAGCCATAAGCATCGAAATTGAAGGAATGAATTTTGAGCAGTTGAAAGAATATTTTGCCAAAAGACGTTTGAAATACTCAAAATAATTTTCGGCAGAGCGGTGTTGCAAACTTCGCACCAACCACATAATTGGCTTGCAATTCACCAAGAGATTTTATGACCTATGAAGACAACAGCTAAAAAAACCTTCGATGCAGTGCAGTTTATGCGTGAGCAACGCGATAAATTAAGCATCATATTGTCGAAAATGACGAAAGAAGAAATTGTTGAGTATTTTAAAAAGAAGGAAATAGAGAGTTCTGTAAAGCCAAGTGCTTAATATTACTTGCAATTTTTTGAATACTACTCTTTTCTTTCAAAACAAAAGGCTTGCCCCCAAAACAGAGGCAAGCCTTTATAACTTTTAAACTTGATGAACTTTAAGTACTCCAAGTACTTTAGGCACTTTAAATACTTTAGGCACTTTAAGTACTTGATGAAGTTTCCTACTTCATAGGAGCATTCTTCAAAGTTTCCGTCAGAAATGCCCAAAATTTTTCAACAGAAGGGATATTTGCTTTTTCGTCCGGAGAGTGGGGGAAGTTGATGGTGGGTCCGAAAGAAATCATATCCCAATTTTTGTAAACTCCGCCCAACAAACCGCATTCCAATCCTGCATGTATGGCTCCGATGTGTGGTTTGTTGCCAAATTGTTTTTCGTAGGCAGCCAACATTTCTTTCAAAATGGCTGAATCCAGATTGGGTTTCCATCCCGGATATTGCCCATCGAACACACATTCGGCTCCTGCCAAAGTATAAACACCTGCAAACATATTTTCCAAATCATCTTTAGCGCTATCCACCGAACTGCGCAACAAACATTTTATATCAATCACATTGTTTTCCGATTTCACGATAGCAAGATTGGTAGAAGTTTCCACCAAGCCCTTCATATCCTGACTCACGCGGATGACACCATTGGGCGTGGCATAAATAGCATTCAGGAGTTTGCCTGTAGTTGCATTGTCAATCAAGCCGGCAGGCATAGCGCAAGCCTCGAACACCAAGGTGATGTCGGTTTCCACATTTTTATATTCATTGATAAAAACGGCGGTGATTTCTTTCACATAACTTTGGAAAGCCTCCACCTGATTTTTTGGCAAGGTGATTATAGCCATAGATTCGCGAGGAATAGCATTGCGCAAACTTCCGCCATCAATAGCAGCGAGGCGCAATCCCATTTTGTTGTAGCCATGCCACAACATACGGTTGAGAAGTTTGTTGGAGTTGGCGCGTTCCAAATTGATATCCACACCCGAATGTCCGCCTTTCAGCCCTTTGATGGTCAGTTTGAATGCCTGAGCATCTGCCGCAGGAGCTTCGTTGGTGTAGGCGAATTTGATGTTGGCATTGGTGCCACCTGCACAACCTACACACAAATCGCCTTCTTCTTCTGTATCCAAATTCATCAGGATGTCTCCGCTCAACAAGCCCGGTTTCAAACCAAAAGCCCCGGTCATGCCTGTTTCTTCATCCACCGTCAGGAGCATTTCGAGAGGTCCGTGAACCAAATCAGTTGCTTCAAACACTGCCATCGCAGCAGCCATACCCAAACCATTGTCTGCACCCAAAGTGGTGCCCGTAGCTTTCACCCAATCGCCATCAATGCGAGGAACAATAGGGTCGGTCAGAAAGTCGTGTGGAGTGTCGTTGTTTTTTTGAGGAACCATATCAAGATGCGCCTGCAAAATGATTCCCTTGCGATTTTCCATACCGGTTGTAGCAGGTTTTTTAACGATTACGTTGCCTACTTCGTCAACGTAAGTTGCCAAATTATTAGTTTTTGCCCAATTCAAAACATGTTCTCTCATTTTTTCTTCATATTTTGATGGATGCGGGATACTACATATATCCTCGAAATTGCGCCATAAGGCACTTGGTTTTAAACCACTTAAAATATTTCCCATGGTAAATTAAAAATTAAAATTAGTAATCAGAATTCGTCAACAAATTTATACTATTAATTGGACAAAACGCATAAAAAAGTAATTTATTTTAAAAAAATGTGCT
>CAIOJS010000294.1 GCA_903858655.1 uncultured bacterium
ATAAGCATGAAAAACACGATTTACCCTTGCCTCTGGATGGACGGACAGGCACACGAAGCTGCTGATTTCTATTGCGGCGTTTTCCCAAACTCACATATCATTTCTAAAAACCCTATAGTAGCTGTTTTCGAACTGAATGGCAATAGATTTATGTGCATGAATGGCGGTCCTGAGTATAAGATAAACGAAGGCGTTTCGTTTGTGGTGAGTTGCGAGACGCAGGAAGAGATTGATTATTACTGGGATAAACTCACAGCAGGCGGGCAGGAAGGCAAATGCGGATGGCTGACGGATAAATATGGTGTGTCGTGGCAAATCGTTCCTAGTATCTTAGGTGCGTTGATGAACGATCCGGAAAAAGCGCCCAAGGTGATGTATGCTTTTATGCAAATGAAGAAATTCGATTTGGAGAAACTTAAACAAGTGTAGCATAAGATTGCATAATATTTTTTATCTTTGCAAAAAAAACAAATGAATTTGAAGGAGCAACATATTGTAGCATTGATTAAATCGAAGATATATCAAAAAAATCCCGATGCGGATGTGATATTGTTTGGTTCACATGCCCGCGGAACTGCCACGGAAGATTCAGATTGGGACATCCTTATTCTGCTGAATACTGCTAGTGTCTCTAGAAAAATCGAGCAGGAATATCGCCATGAACTTTTTGATATTGAGTTGGAAACCGGTGAACCCATATCCACTTTTGTCTATTCAAAAACAATTTGGGAGAGCAAGTTGGCAATGACTCCTTTGTATAGCAACATCGCAAAAGAAGGGATCAAAATTTAAGTGACTTTCGACACAAAAAAGCAACGTTCTTTTAAAAAACCAACCAAACACGATCCATCTTATGAAAAAAACCATCCTTATAAGTTTTGCCTTAGTCGTATCTTTCGCTATGGGCTTCGCTTTTAATTCGTTTGTGACAAATAAATGGAACGCCCAACAGCCGCTAAAACGTGTGACGGGCATAGGCGGCATCTTCTTTAAATGCAAAAATCCTGAAAAGATGCGGAACTGGTATCATGAGCATCTGGGGCTAAGCACTGATAAATATGGTACCAATTTCGAATGGCGACTCGCCACGGATTCTACCAAGAAAGGCTTCACGGTGTGGAGTCCTTTCACGGATTCAACCAGCTATTTCCAACCTTCCGTCAAGGATTTCATGATCAATTATCGCGTTGCCGATTTGAGCGCTTTGGTGAAGGCTTTGAAGCAAGAGGGCATCGAAACCCTTGATAGTATTGAGGTGTATGATTATGGCAAGTTTGTCCATCTGTTGGATATCGAAGGAAATAAAATCGAACTTTGGGAGCCCAACGACATTGTTTACGACAAATTTGAAGGCGGACGCACCAAATAATTCCCTGCATCTGAATCTCTGTTTAGCATTGATGTTGCCAAATTTGAGTAGAAATTCGTAATTTTGCATCTCACATTAATTATTATATTTGATGAATACAAACGAACTAGTTAAAAAATCCACCAATCGCATTTGGCAAAAGTGGTCTATCGCATTTAAAATCATACCTTTATTGCTATTGGTGGTGGCATTGAAATTTTTGGCGCATCGCTACGGATGGGAGGTGATGGAGCTAAATGCCCTTTTCACGAGTCTGGTGGCGGGCACCATTTTCCTGATAGGTTTTTTGATTAGTGGTGTGCTTTCGGATTATAAAGAAAGCGAAAAACTGCCCAGCGAGTTGGCAGCCTCCTTGCAAACTTTATGGGATGACACTTATACCATCCTGAATACCAAAGATAAAGAAACAGCTACGGCGTTCATAGCGTATCAAAAATCCACGCTAAAATCTTTGATGGATTGGTTCTACAGAAAAGAACGCACCATGACATTATTGGAAAAGATAAGCAACATGAACGAGTTTTTCGTGAAGTTTGACACTAATGGCGTTCAGGCAAATTATATCATCAAACTGAAAAACGAACAAAACAGCCTGCGCAAAATGGTGATGCGCATAGATACTATTCGTTCCACGGATTTCATCTCACCGGCGTATGCCATCGTGGAAGCTATGGGCATTTTCACCGCCTTCGGTTTAATTATCATGAAGATAGAACCATTTTATGCGTCCCTGTTTTTGACCTCATTGGTAACGTTTTTGATTTGCTACATGGTGTTTTTGATTAGCGATATTGACGATCCCTTCGACTACGCCGGGCATGGCGAAAGCGGCACGGAGGTTTCGCTGAAGCCGCTGCATGATTTGGAAGTGTTGTGGAAGGAATAGGGTTGTTTTTTCACCACAATACCTGCCTGCGTAACTTTAGTCAGGCAGGGACACAATAGATACAATCGATTTTTCAGCATATATCCATGCCGTCATTGGAAAACAAATCAAATCCCATTTTTTCCCGCAGATAGCGCAGATATTCGCAGATTTCCTACACATTTATTCCTTATATATCATCATATAATTCTATCTTTATATTCTCTAATATATTGAAATGCAAGCACTATTTCGCCATAATATACACAATAGTCCCATTAAATATAACATATTTATAACATATATCACCCAAAAATCTTCTTTGCCCTATTGAGCTCAGAGCTTATACACCCAAATATATATATTTGCCCTATTGAGCTCGGAGCTTATATACTCCAAAATATATATTTGACCTATTGAGCTCGGAGCTTATATACCCAAATATATATATTTGCCCTATTGAGCTCTGAGCTTATATACCCAAATATTAATATTTGCCCTATTGAGCTTTGAGCTTATATGCCCAAATATTAATATTTGCCCTATTGAGTCCGAGGGTTATACTTATTTTTCAATACTTTAGGTTTTTTCAATGTAAATATGGTGCCTCCAAA
>CAIOJS010000295.1 GCA_903858655.1 uncultured bacterium
ACATCCCAGGAAAGAACATTTGTTGGTGGATAAATAAATCGTAAAAATGCGAGTACAGTAAAAAGTATCAGCAGGATCGCTAGAGAAAAAACATTATTTGCTTTGCCAATTTTAAGCATTGCTTTGGTTTGTAAACTCATTTAGTAAATCCAAATAAAAATTTTCTTTTTCGGTCATAATCGCTTTTGCTTTCGTTGTTTTGTCTTTATAACCAGAAAGATGCAATAATCCATGAGCCATAACCCTAGAAGTCTCATCCGAAAAGGTCTGTGAAAATATTTTCGCGTTCTCTTTTACTCTTTCAGTGCTTATAAACACATCTGCTTTTAGATGATTCCCTTCCGAATAATCAAACGTAATAATATCTGTAAGTGTAGTGTGCTTTAAATATTGTGTATTCAATTGGTATAGGTATTCATCATCACAGAAAATAAGATTAATTTCGGCAGAAGATAAGGACTCTACTTCATTTTTTAGCAAAAGCAAAAGCCATGCGCGAATTAATTTTTTCTTTTTGACAGGTAGGGTTACGTTTTGAGCAAAGAAGTTTATTTTTTTGAGAGTCATTAATATTATTTGTTCTTTTCGAATATGCCTTTTCTATTTTTTAAATATTCGTCAACATACTGTTTTCTGGTTATATATACCTCCTGATTGATAGAAGATATATTAAAAATGAGTTTGACCTTTCGTCCGTTTTCACTGAAACAAACTTCATCGGCGAGCGTTTTCATTAAAAAGATACCTGTACCTTTATTCTCTAATTTAAATTCAATATTGGTCGGGTCAGGAATGATGCTTAAGTCAAAGCCAGTTCCTTCGTCTTCAATAGTAAAAGAAATTCCTTTTTTGGTGGAATCAAATAGGATGCTTACATGTTTTTCCGCATCATTTTTATTTCCATGTTGTATAGCATTCTCAACAGCCTCAGTGATTGCAACAATAATGTTTCCGAAATACGAATTATTGATGTTGTAATAATCGCAAATATCCTCCACAAATTTTTCAACTTCATGAATCTCTTGTAAATCTGATTTTATCTTTATTGTGTGCTTTTTCATCAATCTGCAAAATTATAAAAGTACTCGTTCGCTTTATACTTAAAAAATGGGGTTAAAGTTACAGGTATTGTTTTGAGCAATTCGAGTTCTTTTGATTTTAATCTTTTATACTCGAAAATTTGATTTGGGTTACTATAATTTTTGATTTTTGATTCATTTGATTCTCTTTTATCATCCAATTCTCTTTCTTTCTCAGCCTTTTCGGACTCTAACAGCCGTGTTAAAATTTCTTGCTGCCGTTTCATTGTTTCCGAATTCAGTATTTTATTCACAAGATCTGTTTCCGTTTGTTCCATTTGTTTCATCATATCACTCACCTTTCCATCATTGCCAACGCCCTCTTTTTTCAATTCTTCGCCATATTGCTGCATTATTTGGCGAATGGCTTCCTGTTGCGCAGCAAGACGAGCTAATTGCTCACTCGTAGATTGCTGTCCGTTTTCGCCCTTTTTCCCTGTTTCGCCTTTCTTTTTCCCATCTTCCATTTGCTTCTTTAATGCATCCATCTGTTTGTTCAATTTCTCCTGCATTTGTTTCATGGTGGCTGCCGAAGGCTTTCCGCTTCCTGGTTTGTTACACTTGCTACTCTTTCCTGATTTGCATGATTTCGATTGCATTTGTTGTTGCATTTGCTGCAAAGATTCAGCTAAAATCAATGCCAAATTGTTTACAGATGTCATCACATACTGTTGCGTAGATTGTGCATAAGATACATTTCTATCCTGAAGATACGCCAAGCTTTTGCCAACATTGTCGTTTATCAAAGTTATTTCTCTATTCACAATTGGCTGAATTGCCACCTGTCGTTTGCTCAAAGCTAACAAGGAATCTTCAATCATTTTTAAATCATCCTTCAACTCTTTTTGCTTATCCATAATATTGGTGAACTTTGGATCTGAAATATTTGTGGTCTGAAGCTTTCCGATTAGCGCTTCCTGTCCAAACGAAACATTCACCAAGTTTTCTAAAATGGCACGCAACGCCTTTTCGTCTTCCTCTGCAGCTTCTTGCTCCATTTCTTCTTGATTTTTTTCCATCTCATCTGCCATTTGCTTCATCTGCTCGGATGCATTTTGTTGCGACTTCGAGGCGTTTTTCCGTTTGTTGTTTTGCAGGCTATTCTGACTATTGTTGAGCTCTTGCTGAATGGCGTTCTGTTTTTCTTCAGTCTTCTCTAAGTTCTTTTTGTCTTCAAGTTCTTTGTTAAGAGAGTTGAGTTTTTCAATGTCCTTTTTCACATCGTTAAACTGATCGTTGACTTCTTTTTGTTTTTCCAACAAATCCTCTTGCTTATTGGTTTCGTCTTTGGTCTGTTCCGAAAGCTTCTGCTGCTGATCTGAAAGTTTCTGAAGCTTATCTATCGTTTCTGTCATCTTCTTATCAAACTCAAGTTGTTTGAACAGTTCCAAGTTGCGGTCCAACTCTTTTTCAATATCTTTGTTGGATAGTTTCATTTTGTCCAACATATCGTTCACCTTGTTCTTGTCGAGCTTATCAATCATTTCTTGCATTTGCTTGAACATATCCTTCATGTCGTCGGTCATGAGTTTGTTGAACAGGTCTTCTAGTTGTTTTTCTTTGTCAAGTATGTTTTGGTCAACAGTATTAAATTGTTTCTCCTTGATGTTGTTTTGATGTATCTGATTTTTCAGTTCTTCCACATTTTTTTGCATCTGCTGTTGCTTGTTGAGCAGGTCTTCTATTTGTTTGCGCTCTTGCCAATTCAAGGTTTTTTTGTCCAACATTTTCTTGTTCATCTCCTCGATTTGCTTTTGCAATTGACTGATATCTTTGATGGCTTGATCCATCTTATCCTTGACGTCTTCGTTATTTTGTTCGGTTTCTTTTTGAATTTCATCCAAAGTAGGAACTTTAAAAACCATTTTCTGCGAACGCGTAGCTTTGCTGCCCTTTATGGCATCATTATCCCATACCTCAAAATAATATGCAATATCATCACCCGCCTCAACGCCCAATTCCGCTATATCGAAATAATAATAAAAGTCCTGTTGATTCATGCCTTTCGTAATCGCGATACTTTTCATTTGCTCCGCATCACTTTCCTTATCAATTTTGGTTTTCCGATATTTAAACAATAGTTTGTTGAAGCCATAATCATCCTTAATCATCCCTTTAAAGTAGAGGCGACTCGTGTAAAGCGAATCGCGATACTCCGTCAAATCAATATAAGGATAGGCATCGGGTATCACATTTATGGAATAAGACAAAGAATCAGGGTTTTTGATGAACTCATTGTAAGTTGCCACCGAATAGTTTTGGGTGATGAAAAATAGCTGATTGTAGGCAAACTGATTTTCGGAACCCGGCTGCAAAAAAAATCCTTTATCAATAAATTGAAAAAAGAGTTTTTTAGTGTCCTTGGTTTTGATTTTCCACGCGATGTTGGTTCCACATGGAACGGTCAGGTCGCCCGAATTTTCTAAGGTTTCGCTTTTTTTGCCTGTGTAGGCAGGGTAGTTGAGTTGCAATTCAAAATCGAGAATAATCGGTTTGGGAATCACCGAAATGGTGTAATCTTTAGAGCGGAAACCATTTCCTTTCAGATAAAAAGTCTGCGATTTCTGTATGTTTTTAAAGGTATGATGAAACAACACTATGTTTTCTTTGGTGAGCTTGAATTCATTTTGATTTGCCACCAAAAAAATCTCATTCGGAATGTCGTTGCCGGTCATTTTAACATCGAGTTGAAAATCTTGTTGCTGAATTGCCTCAAGACTTTTATTGAGAATTTGGAAATTGAAGGGGGCTTGTTTTTCAAAAAAGGTGGTGTAGTTGATGATTCTGTTCGACGATTCTGTAACAATGGCGGGGGCAGCTATCAAAATGACCACCAAAACAGCAACCGGGGGCAACAGAAATTTTAGATATTTCCGATTGATTTTGAAATCAACCGCAGCCACAAAAGGTATGGGGCTTAGTTTTTTTATTTTTTGATGGATACTTGCCTCTAACAATTCGGAACTTGAGGTTTCTTGCATCGAAATGCGTTGCAGTTGCAGTGTGTTGAGGAGTTTGTCGTTTATCTCGAGGAAAAATTTGCCGATGATGTTGGCGGCTTGCTCGTAGGAGATGGTTTTTCCTATTTTATAGAGATGGAAAATCGGTATGACGATGAAGCGCCACAGCACCACAGCGTTTGCCACGATATAGGTATAAAACAAGGCGGTGCGCACCACCGTGTTGAAATAGGCGAAATATTCGAGCAGCGATACCACCAAAAACATTGCCAACAGAAATGATACGAAAAGTATCAGCCCCTTCAGCAATTGGTTTTTGTAATATTTTTTTATGAAACCATCGAGTTTCTCAATCAATATGTTGTTGTGCTCTGCCACGTAGTTTTTGTATTTAAACGAACTTCCCCAAACAATATTTTAGGATGATTGCAAAATTACAAAAAATCGGCGTCATTGCAAATTCTTTTTTCTGAAATTACTTGGAAAGGGGGCGGGTAAATGGTATATATATAATAGGTAGAGGCAGGAATTTTTCCAACTATATTACTTCGAAGACAAATGAAGTCCCCACCTAATCTAATTTCTCATCTACATAGCTCCGACGACACACCTATGTAGCTCCGACGACACACCTATATAGCTCCGGCGTTGCACCTATATAGCTCCAACGATGCACCTATATAGCACCAACGATGCACCTATATAGCTCCGACGATGCACCTTTATAGCTCCAACGATCCACCTTTATAGCTCCAACGATCCACCTTTATAGCTCCAACGATGCACCTATATAGCTCCGACGATGCACCTATATAGCTCCGGCGATGCACCTTTATAGCTCCGATTTTTCCTAAATGGAACTCCCTAAAATGACAAATTCGCACCCAAAGGATGCGAATTTGCCGCTAAAGATTAAAATAACCTCACGTATTTACTTAATCTTAATCGAAAAGCTACCTGCTGCCGTTCCGCTAAGATTCGTAACTTCGATAATCGTCCAACCCTTAGGAATTTTTACTGAATTCCCCGGGTCAACCGTAATAGATTCTGCTAAAGGAAATTTTGAAACAAGGTCAGCGCCTACTTTTAATTTTAGTAGGGTGATTCCGTTGTTCAAAAATGACTTAGAAGCAACAACATTAGCAACGGTGATCGTGCTGCTAGAAGCAATCGAGAAAACGGTGTTTGCCTTCTTTTTGCCTGAGTTTACCCAATTTTCTGCTATTTCATCCACCAATGTTTTGATCTCAGCATTATTTTTTGCTGCTACTTTCATCAATGAATAAATATAAAGAGCCGCTACCATTAAGTCGTTGCCCAACAACAAATCGGTATCGTCCATTTTTTCAACCACTGCAACCAATAGTTGTTTGAGATATGGCAACTCTTGTTTCAACTTGATGTCTTCGGTGAATGCTGCCATATTAAAATCCGAAGGCAATATGCCCATGTGAGCACCAATGCCAGTGTAAACAGCATTGACAAAGCCTGTGTTTTTTAAGCCCATTTTCACTAGCTCCATCCGTTCCTTCTTAGTGGCGCTTTTCAAAAATGGCAATTCTGCTAGCATGGCTGCAACCGCTTCTTCAAAATTTGTTTTGTTTGTTGGAGTAACTGCTCCAGAAACGTTTCCCATAGTTTTTTTTGTCTCCTTTCTTTTTTTTAATTAATAATATTATATGATATATATCACCCCGCAAATTTACAAAGTATTTTTCTATTGGCAAAATATTTTTTTCGAAAACTAAAAAAATATTTTTCAACACGTTTTCAACAATATAGCCATGAATTTACGCCGAATCTGTCTTTATTTTTTTTAAGAAATCTGAGATATTTTGCTCTTTCAAAAGCGTGTTAAAAACTTTTTTAATAAAAATCCGTAAAAAATATTTCATTACGTGTTCATATTGCTTATATTTGCACTTCGTTAGCGGGACGATTTTTCTCTGAAACCCCAACAACGACAAGGCTTGCAACTAAATTTAGTATTAATTAATATTGTCAATTATGTAATCAAAAAGAGTATCACAAAAAGAAAACAAAAGAAAAATCAATTAAAACAACACTAACCAAACACTAACCAAAAATCAAAGCTTATGAGAAAATTTACATTTCTATGCGTAATTCTGCTATTTTCAGGATTACAGATGGCTTTTGCACAACAAAAAACTGTTACGGGAACGGTGACCAGCAAAGACGATGGCACCACCTTACCGGGCGTAACTGTTGTGGTCAAAGGCACAACCATTGGAACTGTTACTGATGCCAATGGAAAGTTCACCCTGTCCGTTCCGGCTAAATACGACGTTCTCGTTGTATCTTTCGTTGGGATGAAACCTCAAGAAGTAACACTCGGTGGAAAAACAACAATCGAAATTGTTTTGGAAACCGACGTTCAGAACATCGAAGGGGTGGTTGTAACCGCCTTGGGTATTTCGAGAGAAAAAAAATCATTGGGCTATTCCACCCAAGAAATCAAAGGCGATCAAGTATCCACCGTCAAAAGCGATAACTTCATCAATTCTCTTTCGGGAAAAGTTTCTGGAGTTCAAGTTAAAAAAACTACCAACATGGGCGGTTCAACCAACATCCTGTTGCGCGGTAGCAAATCATTAACCGGCGACAATCAGGTTCTTTTTGTTGTAGATGGCGTTCCTATAAACAACAGCACCTACAATACCTCCGGGCAATCTCAATCAACTATTGGATACGATTATGGAAATGCCGCTTCAGACATCAACCCCGACAACATCGAATCCATCAATATTCTTAAAGGTGCTGCCGCAACAGCTTTATATGGTTCGCGTGCTGCTGGTGGCGTTGTTATGATTACCACCAAAAAAGGCACTCAAAATGTAAGCACCGGTGATAGCAAAAAAAGATTTTTTGGCGTTAGCATTAACTCAGGCGTTACTGTTGGCTGGGTTGACAAAAGCACCTTCCCAACCTATCAAAAACAATATGGTGGCGGATATGGCTCTTACTATGATGCTTCCCCCGGTCACAACGATCCTTTTTGGTATGTTAGATATATTAACACTCCTACTAATGGAGCGTCATCAATTACTTCCAGCCCATTATATTCAGCCGGCGATCCTCTCGGAACAAGTCAAGAATCTGTATTTGTTACAACATCAGAAGATGCATCCTATGGAGCTCCTTTCCGTCCGGACGTAAACGTTTATCAATGGGATGCTATTGACCCTCAGTCGCCAAATTATCTGAAAGCAACCCCATGGAAAGCAGCTGAAAATGGACCCATTACTTTCTTCCAAAAACCAGTGACATTTACAAACACTATTGCTATTGATAATGCTGGTTCTAAAGGCTCGTATCGTTTATCCTATACTAATTACGACCAAAAAGGATTACTTCCAAACAGCAAATTAGTTAAAAATAATGTGCTATTAAATGGAACTTGGAATGTAAACGATAAACTTACCGTATCTGGTTCTGGCACCTATTCTCAAAATAAAGGCTTAGGACGTAATTCAACCGGTTATAGCGACAATATCATGTCTTCCTTCCGCCAATGGATGGAAACCAATGTTGACATACAAGAACAAAAAGATATGTATGACCTCACAGGTAGAAATGTCACATGGAACTATGCCGACCCCACAAACGCAACACCAATTTTCTGGGATAATTATTATTGGACTCGTTACGAAAACTATGAAAGTGATGCTAGAAATCGTTTTGAAGGATTTGCCTCTGTAAATTATAAAGTAGCTAATTGGTTTGATATCTTTGGACGTATTTCAGCCGATTCATACAACGACCTTCAAGAAGAAAGAAGAGCTGTTGGAAGCATTGCCGCTCCTTTTGGAATCGGTAACGGTACTGATGGTAGCATCAATCAAAGCGTACAAGGCTCTGGATACCTCAGAAGAGATATCACTTTCAGCGAATACAATTATGACCTTATGGGCAACTTCCATAAAGATATTTCCAAATCTTTTAATATTAAAGGTGTTGTGGGATTAAATATAAGAAGAACCAATTTCAGTCGTCTAATTTCTTCTACCAATGGAGGCTTAGCGGTTCCTGAACTATATTCTCTTCAGAATAGTATTGGTCCATTACCTCTTTCAAAAGAATTAGCATCCAAAGTAGGTGTTGTTGGTATTTACGCTAGCGCTTCTTTAGGTTACAAAAATATGCTTTATTTAGACGTAACGCTACGTAGGGATCAATCATCCACTTTACCGAAAAACAAAAACTCCTACTATTATCCATCAGTAGCTGGTAGCTGGATATTTTCAAGCCTTGTGCCCGATTCAAAATGGTTATCCTTCGGAAAAGTTCGTTTAAATTATGCTATGGTGGGCAATAGTGCGGGCTTCGATCAATTAGCCGACAACTATAACATCGTAACTCCAATGAACTCACCTATTACTTCCGTTGCAGGAACAAAGAAAAATTCAAATTTATTACCCGAAAAAACCGGAAGTCTCGAAGGTGGTTTGGAAATGTCTTTCTTTGGAAGAAGATTAGGTTTCGACGTTGCTTTATACAAAACCAACACCAAGAACCAAATCCTTCCATTAGCTGTTTCTGTTGCTACAGGTTATAACTATGAAATGATTAATGCAGGCGAAATTCAAAACGAAGGTATCGAAATTGCTTTGAATGCTACACCGGTAAAATCAAAAAAATTCAGATGGGATATCACCGTTAACTGGGCAAAAAACCAAAACAAAGTTATTTCATTATATAAAGGTGTTGATAACTTACAATTGGGCTCTTTTCAAGGTGGTGTTACGCTTAATGCCAGAGTTGGTCAACCTTATGGTGTAATATGTGGAACCGACTATGTATATGATAAAGACAACAATCGTATTGTTGATGCTGCAAATGGCAGATATTTAATTTCACCAACCTCTGATAAGGTAATTGGCAATGCAAATCCTGATTGGACCGGTGGTATTTCCAACTCATTCACATTAGGCAATTGGAATTTAAGCTTTTTAATTGATGTTTCAAAAGGTGGCGATATCTTCTCTTTAGATATGTATTATGGACTTTCTTCTGGTTTATATCCCGAAACTGCTTATACAAACGACTTAGGGAATGCTGTTCGTGACCCTATCGTATGGGTAAATCCAGCTGATCATTCACAAGGTTATGCCCCTACTAGTGGTGGCTACATAAATGAAGGTGTAAATATCCTTCCAGACGGTTCATCCACTCCTAACACAACAAGAATTAGTGCTACGAACTTTAAAGGTTTTGGTTACTATTATAATCCAAACAAAGGTTTTGTTTATGATGCAACTTTTGTTAAACTCAGGGAAGTTTCTTTAGCATATTCTTTGCCAAGTAAAGTGTTTAAAAAATGCTTCATCAGCGGTTTCACTATTGCTGCCGTAGCATCAAATCCTTGGATTATATTCAAAAACTTACCGTATGCAGATCCTGAATCAGGACTTGGTGCCGGAAACTTACAAGGATATTCAATAGGGTCACTCCCTTCAACACGTGATTTTAGCCTTAATGTAAAACTTAACTTCTAATTTTTAAAACTATGAAAAAAATATTAGCCTTATTTTTAGTTCTTCTAATGTTTTCTGCTTGTAAAAAACTAGGAGATTTAAATAAAAACACCAAAGATCCAATAACTGTTACCGGCGAATCGCTTTTTACTGGCGCTCAGAAAAACCTGTTCGATCAAATGGTTAATTCTAATGTCAATAATAATGTTTTCCGTTTGTTTGCCCAATATTGGACAGAAACAACCTATACAGACGAAAGCAATTATAATCTAACCACTCGTACTATTCCCGACAATCATTGGGATATATTGTATCGCGATGTGTTGAAAGATTTGGACGAATCTAAAAAAATTGTTACAACCACAACTTATGGCGGCGATGCAAGTCCAAATGTTAAAACAAACCGTTTGGCAATCATCGAAATATTAGAAGTTTATACCTACGCTGTTTTAGTTGAAACTTTTGGAGATATTCCTTATTCTGAATCTCTCAACATTGACAAACCTCTTCCAAAATACGATGACGGTAAAACCGTTTACAAAGACCTCATTTCACGTTTAAATGTTGCTATTGCTAGTATGGATCCTAATAACGGAAGTTTTACAGATGCCGACAATATGTACCAAGGTGATGTTTCATTATGGATAAAATTTGCCAATTCTCTTAAACTCAGAATGGGCTTAATTTTAGCTGATGTAGATAATACTTATGCCCAAACGGTTGTTGAATCTGCTGCTCCTGGTGTTTTTGCATCAAACGGAGATAATGCTCGTCTCGTTTATCTTAGTGCACAGCCTAACACCAATCCTATTTATGACGATTTAGTAGCAAGTGGCAGACATGACTTTGTTCCTACCAGTGTTATCGTTGACATGATGAATACCTTAAACGACCCAAGAAGACCTTTCTATTTTACACAAATTGATGGAGCTTATTTAGGCGGTGTTTATGGTGCTTCTAATGATTTTACATCTTACTCTCATGTATCTGATATGATTCAACAACCAACCTTCGAAGGTATGCTAATTGATTATGCTGAGGTGGAATTCTTATTGGCTGAAGCTGCCGCAAGAGGTTATGCTGTTGGTGGAACTGCCGAATCGCATTACGATGCAGGCATCACTGCCTCCATTACTTATTGGGGTGGCACATCTGCTGATGCAGCAACTTACTTATCGAACCCGGCTGTTGCCTATACAACCGCTGCAGGAACCTATCAACAAAAAATAGGTACTCAAATCTGGTTAGCTTTATATAACAACGGATTTGAAGCTTGGACAGCTTGGCGCAAATATGATTTCCCTGCATTAGTTGCTCCTCCGGATGCTGCATCTGACATTCCTGTTAGATATTTCTATCCTATTGAAGAGCAAACTTTAAATGGTACAAATTGGGCAAGCGCTGCTTCCGCAATTGGTGGCGATGTCGTTTCTACTAAACTTTTCTGGGACAAATTCTAATTTTATTTCTATCTTACAAAGGGCTATGAAATTCATCATAGCCCTTTTTTTATTAATTTATCTAAAAAATTCTAGCCAATAAAAATAAAACTCCTAACTTTGCCGAAAATTTTTTAAAACCATGACAAAAAAGAAAAATGATGTAATAACGAAAGAAGACGTTGTTGTAAAATTTGTGGGCGATTCTGGGGATGGCATGCAACTTACGGGCAACCTTTTTTCTGATACCGCTGCCCTCGAAGGCAACGATTTAGCTAATTTCCCTGATTATCCTGCGGAAATTCGTGGACCAATCAATACCATAGCCGGTGTTTCGGGCTTTCAGGTTCATATTGGGCACAAACGTGTTTATAGCTCAGGTGATATGTGTGATGTGTTAGTAGCAATGAATCCTGCCTCTTTGAAATCAAATTTAAAATGGGCAAAAAAGGGTGCTACCATTATCACCGATTATGATACCTATAATGATAAGGTATTCGAAAAATCGGGTTACACAGTAAATCCTCTTGAAGATGGAAGTTTGAGCGACTATAACGTCATCCAAGCGCCTATCACCACCTTGACCAAAGAAGCCTTGGCATCTTTGAATCTCGACAACAAAACTGCCGAAAAATCAAGAAATATGTTTGCTTTGGGTATGATGTATTTCATGTTTAATTGGAAACAAGATAAAGCTTTTGATTTCTTCGCCAAGAAATTCAAAAAGAAACCTATTATTGTTGAAGCTAACAAATTGGCTTTGATGGCGGGTTACAACTATGCCGAAACCGTAGAAGCCATGAGCATCACTTATAATGTTCCTGCCGCTTCTTTGGATAAAGGTCGCTATCGCAATATATCAGGTAATATAGCAACAGCATGGGGCTTCCTAGCGGCTGCCGAACGTTCGGGCAGACCTTTGTTTTTAGGCTCATATCCTATCACCCCTGCTACTGAAATTTTAATGGAGTTAGCAAAACACAAATCCTTAGGAGCAAAAGTATTTCAAGCAGAAGACGAAATTGCCGGTATTTGTTCGGCTATCGGTGCTAGTTTTGCAGGCTCTATGGCACTCACCACCACTTCCGGTCCCGGTTTATCGCTGAAAAGTGAAGCTATGGGCTTGGCTGTTATTACTGAGTTACCTCTAGTTATTGTCAACGTACAACGTGGAGGTCCTTCAACAGGATTACCTACCAAATCGGAGCAATCAGATTTGATGCAAGCCTTGTATGGTCGCAATGGTGAATGTCCTTTAATCGTTATGGCTGCGGCTTCGCCTTCCGATTGTTTTTATGCGGCTTATGAAGCATCTAAATTATCTATGGAGCACATGACCCCCGTCATATTACTCACCGATGGTTATATCGGACAAGGTTCAGAACTTTTCCGTATTCCCAAAGTAGCAAGCCTACCTTCTATTACACCTCCTATAGCTGAAGCTAACGATAAAGACTATCAACCTTTCAAAAGAGACCCACATACCTTGGTACGTAAATGGGCATTGCCCGGAACCGAAGGCTTGCGCCATAGGGTAGGGGGATTGGAAAAAGAAAACGGCATTGGCAACGTAAGCATGGATCCAGCAAATCATCAATTGATGACCGATTTGCGTTACAACAAAGTCATGAAAGTTGCCGATTCGCTTCCGTTGCAAGAAGTGACAGGTGCTTCTGAAGGCGATTTGCTGGTAGTTAGTTGGGGTGGCACGTATGGTGCTGTTCACACGGCTGTGGAAGATTTGATTAACGAAGGCAAAAAAATAAGTCATTGTCATTTCAAATATATCATGCCACTGCCAAAAAACACCGAAGAAATTCTAAGCAAATACAAACAAATAGTGGTGTGCGAACTCAATTCCGGTCAATTTGTTCAATATCTGAAAATAAATTTCCCGAAATATAACTACACACAATATAACAAAGTTCAGGGCTTGCCTTTCAATGTTTCTGAATTATCAGATAAGTTTAATCAAATTTTAAAGGAGATATAAGATATGGAAGAAAATTTAACAGTAGAACGTTCAAGGGTTCCTTTAACAAAAACTGATTTCGTAAGCGACCAAATGGTCAAATGGTGCCCGGGTTGTGGTGGTCATGCTATTTTGGCTTCTGTTGCCAATGTGTTTCCTAAAATTGGATATCGCAAAGAAAACTTCTGCATGGTGTCGGGTATCGGCTGCTCATCGCGCTTTCCTTATTATGTAAACACCTACGGTTTTCATGGTATCCACGGTCGTGCGAATGCTATTGCTACGGGTGTGAAAATTTCCAATCCACATTTGAGCGTTTGGATTGCTACAGGCGATGGCGACTCCATGGCTATTGGCGGAAATCATTTTATACATACCATCCGCAGAAATTTAGATTTGAACATTATGTTGTTCAACAATCAGATTTATGGATTGACAAAAGGACAATATTCGCCCACCTCGCCCATAGGCAGCGTTACCAAAACTTCTCCGCAAGGAACCATTGAACATCCTTTTAACCCCGGCGAATTGGTCTTGGGTGCCCAAGGCACATTCTTTGCTAGAGCGGTGGACACCAACGTGAAAATTATGACCGAAGTGATGCTCGAAGCCGCGCGTCACGACGGCACTTCGGTGATTGAAATTCTGGAAAATTGCGTGATTTATAACGATAATGCTCACTTACAGATTACCTCGAAAGACCTCAGAGACG
The DNA here is from genome assembly GCA_903858655.1 of uncultured bacterium. Taxonomy (GTDB): domain Bacteria; phylum Bacteroidota; class Bacteroidia; order Bacteroidales; family CAIWKO01; genus CAIWKO01. Next base: position 13,658 of record CAIOJS010000295.1, read on the forward strand.
AACATCAAATCTATTTGAAAAACAACGAAGCCATGATTTTTGGTAAGAACCGTGAAAAAGGTTTGCGTTTAACTCAGGGCGGTTTGGAAGTAGTAACTATAGGAGAAAATGGTATTACCGAAGAAGATTTGTTGATTCACGATCAATATTCACAAGACCCATACATACATCTGATGTTAGCCAAAATGTCCTTACCACATTTCCCTGTGGCTATGGGCGTCATTCGTTCGGCTATGTTCTCCACCTACGATGACATGGTAGAAGAACAAATCAAGCACGCCAAAGAAAACACCCAAATCCGCAACGTGGACGATTTGCTCAATAGCGGCGACACATGGGAAATCTAGGATGAAAAATGCCTGTAGGGGCAGAAGATTTTCTGCCCCTACCTTAGCCACCGATTTGCAGGTTTTTAATCTGGAGGTCGGTGGTTTTGTTTTATATGGAGACGCAAAATTTTGCGTCTCTACATTCGCATGCCATAAATTTATTTTTAAGCGTCGCAGCATAAAGAAATGTAAATAGCTTATAGGCTTGTAGTTGCTGATGGAAATGAGGGTGGAAATCGTACTTGGAGCATCTTAATCGAACAAGATGGGCAAATACAACTGTATTGGAGCATCTTCATCGAACAAGATGGGCAAATACAGTTGTATTGGGGCATCTTAATCGAACAAGATAGGCAAATACAACTGTATTGGAGCATCTTCATCGAACAAGATAGGCAAATACAACTGTATTGGGGCATCACCCTCGACAGGGATGGGCATATACAACTGTATTGGGGCATCACCCTCGACAGGGATGGGCATATACAACTGTATTGGAAGGTTTCGTAGAGGCTATTCTTGGTATTTGGTATTTGGGTTTTGGTACTTGGAGCTTATGCCTTCCGCTTTTCCTCCTTCGGTAACACCTGAATGCAATGCAGTTCCAAATCGCTCAGCAAGCTATTCATTTCGTTGTATTTTGCCATGTTGATGACAAAAGCGGTCAATATGTTGGTGATGCTGCGGATGGTTTTTATCATCGCTTTGATTTTGTCGGCACTCATCTTGCCTTTTATCAGCAGCAGAAAGTCAGTCTCGGGCATTTTATCCAACAACAACACATTGTTTTTTTTGTTTGCCAATAGACAGAGAACGCTTCTCTGTTCTTTATCTTCATGATAAAAAAAAGAATATTCTTCGAGGTTTGGTTTCTTTTTGGAGGAAACGAAATTGGTGTTTTTTTGCAGATTGATATCTAAAACCGTATTCAGATTCCAGCAAAGCTTGTAATCTTTCAGATGAGTGCTGAGCGCAATGGCGCTATAATCCTCCGTCAGATCACAATCGAAAGCCAAAATCTTTTTCATGCGGGGTTATTTTATGCCCTTCATTTCTTTCCACATCTGATTAAACGATTTGGGTTTCACCACAGGCACATCGCGGCGCGGACCCCATGCTTTGCGGAAAAACAAACGGATGACCGAGTTCTTCATTTTTGCGCTGGGTTTGTCGAGTATCCAACGGTTGAGCATCGCCTTTTTCCAACCATACATCACAATTCTATCCATGTAGCGCGATAGATGTTGTTCCACCACGTCGCGCCGGTTATAGAGCAATAGTTTATGCAATTTGATGCCTGCCGGGCACACTTCCGTACATTTTCCGCAGAGCGATGAAGCGAAACTCAAATGTTTGTATTCTTTCATGCCGCTGATGTGAGGCGTTACCACCGAGCCGATAGGACCAGTATATACCACGTCGTAGGTGTGTCCGCCGATGTTTTTATACACAGGACAGGCATTCAAACAAGCGCCGCAGCGTATGCATGTGAACGCCACCTTTTGGTCTTTTTGTGCCAACAGGTTGGAACGTCCGTTGTCTAACAACACTACATACATCTCTTCAGGTCCGTCGGTTTCGCCTTCTTGACGTGGACCGGATAGGATGGAATTATACACGGTGATATTCTGCCCTGTGCCGTGAGCTGCCAACACGGGCCAAATCAATCCCAAATCTTTCATCGAAGGGATGATTTTGTCAATACCTGCTATCGCGATATGTATCTTAGGGAAAGAAACCGACATCAGGGCATTGCCTTCGTTTTCCGTCAGCGCAATGGCGCCCACATCAGGTAAAATAAAATTGACACCCGAAACACCTATTTCTGCATTGACAAACTTATCGCGCAACAGTTCGCGAACAAAAGCCGTAATTTGTTCGGGAGTGCTTTCAATAGGCAAATTAAACTTCTCGTTGAACAACTTTGCCACATCTTCTTTCGACTTGTGCATCGCCGGCGTAATGATATGATAGGGTTTTTCGCCTGCAATCTGCACGATATATTCGCCCAAATCTGTTTCCACCGATTCTATGTGATGCTTTTCCAATTCCTCATTAAAATCGAGTTCCTCCGTTGCCATAGATTTTGATTTCACGATTTTGGTGGCTTCTGCTTTCACACATATCTTCACAATTTCTTCGATGGCAACCTGAGCATTCTGCGCCCAAATCACCTTGCCGCCGTTTTTGGTGAAATTATATTCAAACTCTTTTAGATAATCTTCCATATCGTTCACCGCACGATGTTTTATCACCGATATACGCTGCTTCGCCAAGGGAAGATTTGCGAATTGTTCTTTGCCGCGAAGCACGGCAGCGTCGTATTTCGAAATGTTGAAATTCAAAATCTTCCGATGCGTTTTGTCGAACGCTTTGATTTCGGCTTTCCGTGAAAATTCTTTTTGTTTGTCGCTCATATCTTATACAAGAATGTTTTTGATTTTTTGAACTCTAACTTCATGTCGTCCGCCTTCGAAAGCGGTGTGGAGAAATATATCTACAATTTGTTTTGCTTCTTCAACAGTTATATAACGAGCCGGCAAAGATAGTATATTAGCATCATTATGCAAGCGCGCCATTTCAGCAATTTCAACTTTCCAACATAAGGCAGCCCGAACATTCATATACTTATTTGCCGTCATCGAAACGCCATTTCCGCTTCCGCATATAATAATCCCTCGTTGGTAAACGCCTTTATTAATATCGGAAGCTAATGGATGAATAAAATCGGGATAATCCACACTTTGGTTGCTCGAGGTTCCGTAATCTTTTACGGTATAGCCTTTTGATTCCAAATAGTGTTTCACGATTTCTTTTAAATCGTAGCCTGCATGATCACATCCAATTCCTATTGTTTCCATTAATTTGCGATTGTTAGTAACTAATTTGCTCCTTTATTTTTATACTCTTGATTTTTAAACCTCTTATAAAACGTTTTTTTTATACTTTTTTCAAAGCCAAGCTTTTATTTTTTCAACAATTCAAGTGTTCAAAACCTTTGATAAGTTGGTTTATCTTTTGATAAGTTCGCTCCTCAAAAACTTACCAAAAATTGTCAACAAGTTTTCAAGGTAAAATTAAATAAAATTTTTCACCTACAGACATTTTCACACCATTGTTGATAAATTTTTAGT
>CAIOJS010000296.1 GCA_903858655.1 uncultured bacterium
CAAGAGCTGAAAACAATTGGAAGAGGTTATAGAAACACTGCAAATTTTAGAATAGCAATTCTGTTTTTTCTTGGGTACTTGAATATGCTTCCACAAAATTCCCAGTAGAACCGTTTTTCAAGCCGTAAAGTTAACTTTAATCATTAAACTATTCCTAAAATGAAAACACTGAAATTCTTATTACTGTTTTTTGTCTTTTCTTTTCCCGCCATCAACGTCGTGGCGCAGTGCGACAGTATTCTTTACCACGATGGTGCCATGGAATCGCAATTTGGCTCATCCACAAGCGGCGATCATTTCAGCCTTATGGTGCGCTTTACTCCCGCCTACTATCCCGCACAACTTTGCGCTGTACGCGCTTATTTCCGCAATGCCGATGCCAATTCTACCTTCAAATGGAGAGCCTGGTCCGATCCGTCAGGGGCGGCTTTGGGCGGAGTAACACCGATATATTTAAGCCCCGTAGCTTTTGCAAATCCTGCTGCAGGCGGTATTGCCGATCAAACTTACGAAGCATATTGTGATCTCTCATCCGCCAATATAACCATCAATTCAGGGGATATGTATGTTGGCGTTACCCAGACCATAGGCTGGTTTGGATTGGGTATTGATAATTCTCCAAACAACAGTGTGGCTGTTGACAGGCAATGGCAGTTGCAAATGGGAAGTTGGGCAACTTTAGCCAGTGTGGCAATCAACGGACAATTAGGCATTACTGCATTCTTCGAACCTTCGACAGTTGGCATTGCAGAAACAAATACAAATGAAAGCACTATTGTGGTTTATCCAAATCCGGCAACCGATTATATTACTATTGAATCCCCAATATCATCACTAACAGAAATCGCAACCATCGAAGGACAGCTAATAAGAACGCTGATATCAACGAATAGCAAAACAAAATTAGACGTTTCTACCTTGCCCTGTGGCGTATATGTAGTGAAGGTGAAAACGGAAAAAGGCGTGACGGTGAGGAAATTTATAAAAGAATAGGTAGGCTGTACCTGATAAAATACAACGTAAGCATTAAACAATATAAGCACGGTAAAAAATATTCTTACTACACGCAGATGTTTTTTATTGAAGGCAACCTTAGTTTCATTAACCTTAAAACTTTATATCATGAAAAACTTATTTATCATTAAATCCAAAGCATCGGGAGATAAAAAATGCAACGCCACTTTACCGGCTTGTTTGAGCCTGTTTCTTATCCTTATGCTTGCCTTATCTTCCCCTTCATCGGCACAGATGGTGCTGTTCGACTTCGACAGTGCACCCATGTACACCCCCCTGCCAATAAGCCAAACCGTGAGCGGCATTACCGCCCATCTGTCGGGCACAGGTCAGAGTTATTCCATACAGGCAGCCAACACTATGGGCTTCACCCCTGCTGGTTTTGCAGGCAATTGCATCTACCCTAGCAGCGTTTATCTTTCCGACCTGCTTATTAGTTTCGATCAAACTCTTACCGATTTCTCCATCAATTATTCGCCTCAGGAACTCGCCTGCGACGATGCCGAAACGATGCGCATCACTGCCTATATGAACGGTACTTTTGTGGGAACCAACACCAGGATGACCAACCACCCCGGCACTTGGCCCACCGACACATTGAGATGCACTTTCGTGCAGGGTTTCGACAGTGTGGTGATACACTACGACAGCCATCCGCCCACTTGCGCCGACTACGGCGTCATTTTCCTTGCCGACAATATGCGCGTGACGGCATTTACAACAGCAATATCACAACCAAAAATAAGCATGGATAAATTAATCATTCCCAATCCAATTTCACAGTCCACAGTCATTTCGTTTTCGCTGCTTCAAACTGAAAATTTGAAGGTCGCTATCTATGACACCAAAGGATGCTTACTGAAAAACCTTTTTGATGGACGCCTAAACGCGGGTGAACATCAATTATACTGGGATGTAAATGCTGATGCACCAAAGGGTGGTGTGTATTTTCTAAGCCTTAGAAGTGATAACTTTTCACGTTGCTGTAAACTTGTGGTGGTGAAATAAAAGAAATGGTTCCTACAATTGCGCTAGGCATTTCTGTTTAACTTTTAAAACCACTGAGACACTGAGAGCACTTAG